>CAMPAF010000154.1 GCA_946631535.1 uncultured Verrucomicrobiota bacterium | reverse complement strand
ATAGTTGTTTCCAATCATCAGAAGGCTCGGCGGTGAATTACGCAGATGCGCCCCGAGCCATCGGACCTTGAAAATCGCCATTGACGGAGCGGGGGGAGAATGTGATAAAATGTCGTCGTTTGCTGTACCAAAACATGAAGGAGTTCGTATGATGCCAAGACGAATCGTCAAGTTTGCGTGCGTGGCCGCGTGCCTGCTGGTCGCGTCGGCCGAATGCGCGGGTTTCGAACCGCTCGTCGTGGCGCCGGGGGAGTCGGTGATGATCACGACCCCCGGCACAAACAACTCGCTGACCGTGCACGGTTCGCTCGGCTTTGACCTGGGCGGCACGTGGTCCGGCTATAATGGTCGTGAAAATTACACATATTTCGTGCTTTCGGACGACCTCAAAAGCCAGACCACGCTTTCCATCGCCCCTGATCCGGGCGACGTGGCGCGCCTCGGCATCACCAATTGCGGGTTCCGGGCATTCTACAGCAATGGCATGTATGGCACGCTGTCAGTCGGCGCCAACGGCGGCGGCAACGCGCACGTCTCGTTCGGGCCGAACACGGAAATTTATCTTCTGGGCGTGCGCCTGGAGGCGGCGGCCCAGACGGACGGCGACGTGTTCGACCTGCTGGAGCATGGCGGCGGATGCTTCTGGGTTTCGCTGATCGAGAACCTGAACACGAAGCCGTTCCGCATCACGTACACGTCGAACGGCGCCTACGTCAACGCCTTCGGCTGGAGCGGCGGCCTGTTCAGCCTGCCGAACTCCGGCGGCGACGTCATCCTCCAAGGCTCCACCTCCGCCCCCGTGCGCCTCTACTGCACGATGTACCACACGGACCTCTTCAGGGGCACGCCCAAGGGCATGCTCCGCACGACGGGCGACGGGCCGCTCTATTTCCACGCGGGAGGCTCCAACGGAACGAGCTACAAGGACTCGTACATCAACATCAACTCGACGAACGTCGTGTGGGGGCACGCCGGCGACACCATCTGCAGGCTGTACATGACGTTGCGCACGTCCGTGGACAACGCCCTGCCGTGGGGGCCGCAGACGGGCAACCTCGTCCTGCAATCCAATGCGAGTTTTTCGCTCAAACAGACGCTCGACCTCTTCGGCACGTCCCAGAAGGTCAACGGCCTGGTGCTGGAGAACGGCAGCCAGATCATCTGCACCAACGGCACGTCCACGATCACGTTCGGCGACGGGGATGCTGACGGCAAGCTGCAGGGCGACATCGACAACGCCAACGTGACGCTCGTGAAGACGGGCGCCGGAACGCTTGAACTCGCCGGAGGGACCCTTCGGCAGCTCACCGCCACGGGCGGCGTGCTCTACGTCTCGGGCGCCACCACGATCGGCACGCTCGCGGTCACCAATACGACGCTGGTGATCAAGGACGGCGACTTGCTCACCGTGAGCGACCTCCAGGCAGAGGATGGCGCCACGCGGGTGCTGCTGCAGGACGGCATAGCCACCAACTGCGTGTTCACCTCGATGCCGGCGTTTGCGGGCACGCGCATGGTGAAGGAAGGCGCGGGCTACGTGACGTACTTCACGCCCGCCGACGCGCACGGAGCCGACCTGCACGTCGCCGCCGGCGTCCTGCGCATGGGCGGTGCCGCCGTCACCGACACCTGGTGGCGCTTCATCGCCAAGCGCGCCTACAACGATGGAAAATCCTACACCATGGCAAACGGCGACGTCTTCAACGTGTGGCTCGGTCTCGGCACGCTCGGCATTTTCACCCCCGAGGGGTTCTACTACACCCAATGGCTCAGCAATTCCCCCACCATCGGCAAGAACGCCGCCGAACTCGACACCGCGGAGTGCGTCAGCGCCAAGCCCTACATGTCATGGTCGACCGCCATCGCCACCGCGCCGCCGTACAACAACGCGAAAGACCCGATCCTCGGCGGAGCGATGGCCGGCGCTCCGACGTTTTTCCTCGCGCAGCACGACCAGTTCGGGACAAGCAACGCCTACGACGTCGTCTCGACAGGAAGCGGCTGCTTCGTCTGGAACTGGTCCTCGGGCATGCTGTTCACCAACGCGATGCTCGTGGCGAACGATCCGTCCACCTGGGAGACGGTCACGTGGCGATACGCGGCCGCCGCCGGCAAGAAGAAGGCGACGTCCTACTCGCTGCAGCGGCTCGCGAATTTCGGCAAAGGGACCAACAACCCGAACGTGACGGACTGGGAACTGCAGTCCAGCCCTGACGGCGTGACGTGGCAGACGCTGGACGAACGCAGCGGCGAGGTGTACACGGAGGCGAGCGATCCGGGGTCGACGGGACTCAACGCGCAGTTCCACTACACGTACAACAACCACGTGCCGTATCTGTTCAAGGCGAAGAACGCGGACTGGTCGTTCAGCACGTTCGGCAAGGTGCGCGTGGACGCCGGGGCCACGCTGGAGCTGTCCGACCTGCCGGAGGCGAACATCGCGTTCAACGCGCTGGAGGTGGACGTCGCGGCCGGCGGCGGCACCTTGACGCGGTTCGCGCCGGCCGCAGACGGCGCGCTCTACCTCACGGGCGTGACGGGCAAGCTTCCGGGCAGGCTGGACGTGCCGCTCACGATCGGCAAGGCGCTCCGCACGGACAACCTGTCCAGCTGGAAGGTCTACGTCAACGGCGTCTGTTCGCCCGCCAGCCTGGTCACGGCCGTGGAGGGACGGCTCGTCGTGGCGACGCAGTACGGCACCATGATGATCCTGCGGTGAGCCGGTGGTTGGCATGGACGGGATCGGACGCAGGGGATTCCTTGGCCTGGGGGCCGGGGCGGCGTTCGCCGCCGCGCTTCCGGCCGTGGCGGAAACCGACGACGCGGCCGCCTACCTGAAGCCGAGGCGCATTTCCGTGGCGTGCGGCCTGTCGCGCCCGTTCTCCGTGCTGCACGTGTCGGACACGCATCTCACGCTGATGTCCGCCAAGGAACTTGAGAACGCGGACCGCGCGCGGCTTCACCGGGACCGCAACGGCCCGGCGTTTCCCCACGGACGCGGGGCGAAGGGACTTGCCGCCGCGGTGGCGTACGCCGCCGTCCGGCGCATGCCGATCGTCCATACGGGCGACCTGGTCGATTTCTATGGCGAGGCGAACGCCGCCGCCGTCGCGAAGTTCACCGCGGAGGAAAGCGTCTACGCCGCCGCCGGCAACCACGAGTGGGCGTATTTCATGTACACGCGCACCGAGGACGTGCGCCGCAACCGCGCCCTCTTCGTCGCCCGGCTGTGCGACGTCTACCGCAACGACCTAGACGCCTCGGCGCGCGTCATCGGCGGCGTCAACTTCGTGGCGTTCGACGACTGGGACTCGAACGTGACGGAGCGTCAGGCGGCGTTCATCGACGCGGAGCTTGCGAAAGGCCTGCCGACCGTTCTCCTCTGCCACTGTCCGTTCTACGTGCCGCGCCTTCACGCGGAGAGCCTGGAGAGGTGCAAGGACAGGCCACATTCAGACCTCGTGGGGCTTCCGCTCGCGGAGCACGAGCGGATCCGCGCCCGCACGCCGTCCGAGGCCTGGCACCGGCCGACGAAGACGACGCTCGCGTTCACGGAGCGCCTGAAAGCGGCGGGCAACCTGAAGGCCATCCTCTGCGGCCACCTGCACAGCTTCCACGAGGAGCGCTTCTCCCCCACCGCGATCCAGTACGTCGTGGGCGCCAACAGCGACGGCGCCGCATACGAGGTGTCGTTCACCTGACGCGGCGCAGCGTGCCCTCGCCCGTTGAGATTCTGGGGACTGTCCCCAAGAGATTCCACGGACCGCCAGGTCGGGCCTGTCCCCAAACCAGATCGACTGCAAATGGAAGAACGCGTCAGTTGCAATGCCCCACAGACCACACCACACGCCGATCACGAAGATGCTCGCCACCGGACGGACCGGCGCGCGCAGATGAGGCAAGGACAGCATGAACGCGCCCGGCAGCAGCCCCGCGAACACGAAACGGTTCAGGAACGCCGCCGCCCACCCGATGCGTCCTGCCGACTCCTGTCCTTTCGCTGCCATCGCGCACACCATGAAAGGCTAGTCTTTGCTCCCGTTCAGGGCTGGGCGAAGGCGCCGGCGCGGACGTTCGATGACGGGTCGTTCGGATTCCGGGCGCGGTTCACATTCTGTCCACCAGTAACGAGCGGCGCATTGATGACGGCGTGCAGCTGCGCCGGCGTAAGCCTCGCCGTCGGATCGAATGCGTCGCCTGCGGCGTAGTCGACAAGTCGCGCGCGTAGCCACTCGGCCGCAGGGTCGTCAGGACGGAACGCAAACGAGCAGACAAGCAGGCGCCCCTCTCCGACGCGATACTCGAACAGCGCCGCCTGGCGGATCGGGAACTTCACCGACGAGGCGATGTCGATGATCGGATCGAACGGTATCCCCGCCTCCAGCTGCACTGCACGTCCGCCCTCCATCAGCCGCCTGAACTGCCAGCCGCAGAAACCGTCGTGCGGCATCCCCTCCAGAGCCGGGTGTCCGGCCTTGACCACGGTCGCGAAGTTGCCGGAGGTGCGCCCAGCCATCCCGATGCGGTACGTCGTCGGCAACGACTTGAACGGCCCAGTTCCGAACAGCAGCACGCGGTCGCCGTTGGCCAGCGCCGCGGCGAGCTCCGCTTCGCCCATGCCCTCGGCGACCCTGACGTTAGACGGAACAGGCTTTGGCGCCACGCTGGGGAACGCATAGATCTCCCACTCGTTTCCGATCGTCTTGCCGCCGCCGGAAAGCTTCGCGCGAAGACGATACTTAGCCGCGCCGACGGATGTCGGAACGCCGACGTCAAAAGCGGCAAGGGCCAAAAGGCGTCCATTGGGCACATCGCCGACCGACCGCTCGTCCGCCCACGCGACGGTGCCGTCCGGCGTGGACAGTTCGACGCGGAACCTGGCCGCGGCGATCTCGGAGTCGTAGTTGGAGACGGAGAACGCCACGCGCTTCGCCTCTCCCGCGCGCACGTTGAAGTCGCTGCCGAGGTCTGACAGCAGGATCGCCGCGGAATTGTAGCGCAGCACGTCCTCGACGGTCTCGCCCGGCTTGAGCCTGTAGAACTCGTCCATCATCCCGACCGAATACCCGAAAGTGTGCCAGTGGGTGTTGATGTCCCCGAGGAAATCGTACCCCTCCACGCGGTCCGCCGCACGCAGTTTCTCGAACGTGAACTTGCGGATTCGCCGCATCCATTCGCACGAGTTCCGGAAATAGGCGTCCGCGCGGGCGAGAAGCCCCTTCTCGTCCAGTACCCTGCG
Source organism: uncultured Verrucomicrobiota bacterium (assembly GCA_946631535.1). The sequence continues at coordinate 1,972 of CAMPAF010000154.1, read as the reverse complement.
CGGCTCGGAGAAGATGCCGGCCTTCAGCATGGGCGAGTCGGGCGGGTACATCTTCTCGAGGCCGAAGTCTACGTAGCTGCTGTCGATGCAGATCTCATGCGAGGTGCGAGGCTTGCCGCAGTAGGCGTCGCCCAACGAATCGAGGTCGGCGGGCGTGCCCCTGTTCAGCGACTCGTAGCTCGTGAGGCCGAGCTGGTACGACGTGAACATGTCGCAGAACGGCGCGAGGCGCGCCATGCGCTCGGCGTTGTGGCGGAACGGCTTAGTCACGGTCGGATCCTTCCCCGACATCAGGGCGTACTCGACGCCGCGCAGCGCGCTCATCGGCGAAAACAGTGAGTCCGTGCGCGCATGCACCATTTCCGCCACGTCGCGCAGGTATGTCTCGGCCAGGCGGTCGATGCGCGTTTCGTTTCCAGTGCAGTAGATGACGACGGACGGATGCCGCCTCGCGAACGCGATGATCGCGGCGAACTCGGGCTCGGACACGAAGTTCGGAGACTCCATGTGCACGGCCATGCCGAGTTCGTCCGTCGCCTCAAGATATTCCACCGGCGGCACGAACGTGTGGAAGCGCACGAAGTTGAACCCCAGCTCCTTGCGCTTCGCGGTGACCATGCGGTAGTAGTCGAGGTCGCGCGGAAGATGGACTGTCTTCGCGAAGTAGCAGTGCTCGGTCACGCCGCGCAGATAGACCGGCTTGCCGTTGAGGTGGAGCTTCTCGCCCACGGCGACCAGGCGGCGCAAGCCGAACTTCTGGCGGCAGACGCCCTGCGGCGTGACGAGCGCGAGGTCGTAGCGTTTCGGACTTTCCGGCGACCAGAGCCGGAACCCGTCCGCCGGCAGCGTGAAGTCGCCGGAGGCGGTCCCCTTCGCCACCATGGAATCGCCGTCGGAGATCTCGTACGTGAACGGAACGCCTCCCGCGACATGCACGGTAAACGTCTTGAGGTCTTTCGCCGTCGTCACGTACACGTCGCCCAGCCCGTTCCGCAGGAAACGCAGTTCGAGATTCCCGTTCACGCCGCCCGTAGCGCGAAACACCGAACGGGTAGTAAGCCCGGAGACGTAGTCGCAGTATCCGAGGTTCGGATTGTTCGAGACCGCGAGTACTATCTCGTTCGCCCCTTTCCTGAGAACGCCCTGCGGAATCTTCAGCTCGAACGGGGTGGAAAATCCGGCGCGGAACGCGACGAAGCGGCCGTTGACCCAGACATGCACCTGGTTGCGCACGCCCTCGAACGCCAGCACCGCGTCGCCGGCCTTGTCCAGCTCGACCGTGCGGCGGTAGTAGAAGCAGCCGTAGATGTTCGGAAGCGTCACGTCGCTCGCGCTCCCCGCGATTGGCAGGCGCTGGCGCTCAAAAAGCGGATTGACACGAAACGCGTCGTCCATTCCGGCGGCGCGGAACGCCTCGACCATGTCCTCCCAATACCCGGGAACGGCGCCAGCGATCCGTACGCCCTTGAACGCGGGACAGTTCACTGTCTCGTGCGCATACGGCCGGTACGCCATCTCCCACTCGCCGTTGAGCGAGACGGCGTCGTAGACGCCGTGCTCGAAGATCGCGGTTTCCTTCGGGACATCGAACTTGCGAGACCGTTGACCTGCGTTCCCTGATATCGCCACGGCAAGGAGAATCGCCACCATTACGGCAGCAACCCGACTTGAGTTCATGCGTACTTCTCCTTTCCCTATCTCCATTGCAATCCGCCGTAGGGCTTGACGGGGCCGCCATCCTCATCCGCAACGGGGTAGGGGCCGCGCCCGATGTCGGCAGGCGTGTAGTTGAGCGGCCAGCCCTCGACTGGTTTCTCGCAGAACGCGTCGCGTACGGCCTCAAACATGCCAAAGCCATACTCTCCGTTCGGTTCGGCGTAGGAACCCTCGCCCCATTCGTGGAGCGGCGCGAGGCAGACGCGCTTCACGCCCGTCTCCTCCGCGAAACGCCGCGCGTCGCGGCAGATGCGGC
>CAMPAF010000153.1 GCA_946631535.1 uncultured Verrucomicrobiota bacterium | reverse complement strand
AATAGTTGTTTCCAATCATCAGAAGGCTCGGCGGTGAATTACGTAGATGCGCCCAAGTTCCTGCGAAAAAGAAATGGTCGCTTGATGAAGTCCGATAAAAATGGTATAGTGACGCTAACTGGTAAGGAGAATGGTCATGACGTTCAAGACGGGAAAAGACGTTTTCTTTAAAATCGGAGGGCTTATCGGTCTTCTGTTTTGCTTGGCTTTGCCGAGCGGCCTTTACGCGGCGGAATGGTTCGTCGCGAAGGGCGGCAGCGATTCCAACGCCGGCACGGCGCAGGCGCCGTTCCTGACGATCCAGCGGGCGGTGAACGCGGCCAGCGCGGGCGACACCGTGAACATCGGCGCGGGCGTGTTTGCCGACGGCGAGTACTCCGCCGGCGAAACGAAGAACTCGCACACCAACCGCGTGATGATCACGAAGCCGCTCACGCTCAAGGGCCGCGGCAAGGACAAGACGTTCATCCAGGGCGCTTTCGATCCGGACACCGGCCTGCGTGGCCCGAAGGCGATCCGTTGCGTCTACGTGAGTGCGGACGGCGCCGGCACCATCATCCGCGATCTCACGCTGTGCGGCGGCGCCGCCGAATTCGACAACGACAAGAACGAATGCGCCGACAACTACGGCGGCGGACTTCTCGTGGGCGGCGGCGGCACGATCTACAAGAACGTCTATCTCGTCGATTGCGTCGTTTCCAATTGCGCGGCGTTCTGGGCGGGCGGCATGCGCGGCGGGACGGCGGTGCGCTGCCTGTTCACGAAGAACATCGCGCAGAGCCATGGCGGTGCCGCGCGGAACTCCAACCTTCTCAACTGCCTTGTGGTGAAGAACGTCGCGCGCGGAACGGACCAGGCTCGCGGTTCCGTGGGCGAATCTGGTTCCGTGATCGTCAACTGCACGATCGCCTCCAACATCGGCGCGGGACTCGTCAACGGTTGCACGGCCTACAACTGCGTCATTTTCGGAAACTACCATGGCACCTACTGCAACGTCAAGCCGACCATGACGTCGTGCTACAACCATACCGACAACGGCGATCGGCTGCTGTTCTCCCCGGCATCGGGCGACTATCGCGTCACGGCCGGGATGGCTGCCGCAGGCGGCGGATCGGCAACCCACCTTTCGGCCATCACCTTGCCGGCGGGCATCGAGGCGGACATCGACTACAACGGCAATCGGATCGACACCTCCAGCGGTGCGATCGACGCCGGGTGCATCCAGGGCGCGGCCACGCCGGCGTGCGGACGAATCATCTTTAACGGCGGCGCGTTCGAAGTAAACGGCGAGACGAACCTCTTCGCCTCGTCCTATTGCATCTTCCAGTCCGAAACTTGGCCGGTGACGGTGATGGCGCGCCCGTACGGCGCAACCGCCGCGAAGCCGCTGATATGCGGTTCTTTGGACGGCAACTGGCGGCATGTCACCGGCGCCGTTCGCTGGCCGACGATGGACGGCGTCATCCCGCTCGTTCCGCCTCCAGTGGCAGGCGAGCGCATGGGCGTGACGCCGCACTTCGCCGACGCGGTGGTCTGGTGCGATGACGACGGCGACGCGGCCACGGCGAACGGCACAGAGGCCCATCCCTTCCCCGTCCTTCAGGACGCCATCACCTTCGCCACCAACACGTACGACTCCGCGAAGAGGATCCTGGTGCTGGTCAAGCCCGGCACGTACGATCGCGGCACCACGTTCTTCCGTTCGGCGGATTGCCGCCTCGTCATCCCGGACTGGCAGGAATTCGTCGTGCGCAGCACGGACGGCGCCGCCGTCACGACCATCAAGGGCGTGGCCGACCTCAACGGCCCGTATCCGAACGACTACGTGGGATGCGGCCCCAATTCCGTCCGCGGCGTGCATTTCGCCAGTGGCGACGGCAAGCGCCACGCGCTGCAGGGCTTCACCATCGCGGACTGCCATTCGCGCGCCGACGACTACACAAAGGACATAGAATCCGACCGTGGCGGCGCCTTGTGCGGCGCCGGCACCGTGGACCTCCACGCCGTACTTGATTGCGTCATCACGAACTGCAGTTCCGTCCGTGCGACGATGTACTGCGTCTGGGCGACGCGGTGCAAGTTCTACGATTGCACGGGTTACGGCGGCGTGATGCGCTCCACGCGCCTGTCCGGTTGCTTCGTGGATCCCTCCTGCAAGATCGGCACGGGGGGACCGGGAGCGGCCGCGAACAGGGTGCTGGGCAATGACACGGCGGCCTATCTCTGCACCTTGCCAAACTGTTCGCTGTGGAACAACTGCAGGTACTACAACTCGCTCTTCGGCAAATTGACGATCGGCAGCGGCGACGTCCTGTACGGCAGCGCCGCGACGAACTTCTCGAACATGGCGGTTGCCGACGCTGCCGCCATGGGCATCGTGTGCGTGACGGATCCTGGCTTCGTCGATCCGTCGAACGGCGACTGGCGGCTCTACGGGCCGACGCCGGTGCGGTACAAGACGCTGTTGCCGGAGTCCGGTTCCCTCGCATACGGCACGTGGATGACGAACTTCACCGCATACGCGACGACGGGGCTTTCCGGCGAGCCGATATCCTCCACGGACGGTGTCCCGCTCGCGGGGTGTCATCAGGACACCGAAAACGGCGTCATCTACATCGGCGCGGACAAGGGCGGGCTTGCGATCACGGGCGGCACGACCGGGTATTCCCCGCTGACCGAATCGCTGTCCGTCACGGTTGCACCCGGCGCGGGCACGCGCCCGTGCATCGGTTACACGGTGAACGGCGTCACCAACCTCTTCGACGAGACGCCGAGCCGCACGTTCACCGCCGCTGATGCCGCGGCGAGCGAATACGGGCTGTCGCTTGACGCCCTCTACACGAGCGACTGGTACGTGTCGCCTTCGGGCAGCGACGCGAATTCCGGCGGGACGCCCGGTACGCCGTTCGGCACGCTCGCCTACGCCATGACGAAGGCCGTGGAGGGCGATACCGTGCACGCCGCCGAGGGCGTCTACGGCGAAGGCTCGGCCACCCGCTCCGCGACGCCCGGCGAGGAACACGCCTCGCGCGTGATCGTGGGCAAGGGCGTGACGCTCGTCGCCGACGGGGCCGCGGAGAACACGATCATCCTCGGCGCATCCGACACGTCGGCGACGGCCAACGCGTACGAAATGGGCACCAACGCCCTCCGGTGCGTGTACGTGAGCGATTACGCGACGGTCAAGGGCTTCACCATCACGGGCGGGCGGACGCGCTATGACGACCGGCCGTCGTCCTCGAACAACCTTGAGTGGGACGGCTCCGGCAACTGGGCCGGGGGCGGCGTGCAGGGGTCGAGCAGCGGACGCGACAGGGCGTTCGTCGTCGACTGCATCATCTCCAACTGCGTTGCCTGCTACGGCGGCGGCGCGTCGATGGTGAACCTTGTCCGGTGCCGGGTGTTCGACTGCCGCGCGCTCAACCATGGCGGCGGCGCCTGTCTGGTCAACATGTACGGTTCGCTGATCGACCGTTGCTCCAGCGGCGGCGGCGGGGCGAACATCAACAACTTCACGCGCATCTACAATTCCACGATCGGACCCAATGGCTACAATCTGAGCGGTACGCCGCGCGTGACGATCTCAACGGGGTCGAGCGGCGTGGCCTGCCTGATCAACTGCCTGATCCTCGGTGGTTCGCTGGGGAACGCGGGGGCCATGACCCTTCCGGCGAGCTATACCGTGTTTGCGGATACGAGCCTCAACTATCCGACTGATGGAACCTCGCGGGTGATCGCGAGCGCGGATTTGGCCGTTGACGAGGACTTGCGCCCGATACCGGGCCTGTGCGCGGCCGTCGACGTCGGCAGCGAGGCGCTGCTCACGGACTTCAGCGCGACCGACGCGTCCGCGCAGAGGTTCCTGCCGTATGCGTCCGACCGCGACCTCTCCGGCGCGCCGCGCATCACCAACGGATCGCTCGACCCCGGCGCGCTGGAGGCCGACTGGCTGCCGCAGTACGCGAAGACGCTCGGCGGCGCGAGAACGAAGATCGTCGTGGACGAGGCCGGTTCGCGCGTGGTCGACGACGGCAGCGGCAAGATCACGATTCCGGACGGCGAATCGCTCGCGCTCACGTGGGGCGACGCCACGATGCGGGGCGTGCGCAAGGCAACGGTGCGCGTGACGGGCGCGGGCACGTTGACGGTGACGGTCGGCGGCGAACCGTACGCGTCCCTCACGGCGGCCGATGGCGAGCAGACGTTCTCCTTCCTGTCGAAGAATCTGTCGGCGTATGATTTCGGATTCGCGTTCGCGGGCGAAGGGTCGGCGACGCTTTCCGGCTTTGATTTCGTGGGCGGAACGATGATCACGATCAGATGAGAGTTTTACAGGACATACGAAAATGAGAAGAAAGTCAGTTGCGTTCGTCGGCGCGGTCTGCGCGTGCGCCGTCCTCTCCGCCGCCGGACGGACGGTCAAGGTTTCGGATTTCGGATACGATCCGGAGGATTCGACGCGCTTCCTGCGGCAGGCGCTGGAATCCGGCGCGGAGAAGATCATTCTCGACCGCCAGGCCGGTCCGTGGGTCACGCTGCCCCTGAAGATGCGCTCCAACACCGAGCTGGTGTTCGAGCCCGGCGTGGAGTTGCTTGCCAAGCGCGGCGCGTACAAGGCCCTGCGCGACTATCTCCTCGAACTGCCGTACTGCACGAACGTGACGATACGCGGCGGCGCGGGCGCGACGATGCGGATGTGGAAGAAAGACTACCAGGGGCCGGACTACGTGCATGGCGAGTGGCGGTACGCCCTGCGGATTTTCCACTGCGAGAACGTGCTGGTGGAGGGGTTGACGATCGTGGAGTCCGGCGGCGACGGCATCGGCGTGACGGGGAAGAACATCACGATCCGGAAGTGCGTCTGCGACCGCAACCACCGGCAGGGCATCTCGGTGTTCTCGGTCGAGAACCTCCTCATCGAGGACTGCGTGCTCAGCAACACCTCCGGCACGGCGCCGCAGAGCGGCATCGACTTCGAGCCGGACCATCCGAACGAGATCCTCAAGAACGTGGTCATGCGCAACTGCCTGAGCGTGAACAACCTGGGCGACGGCTACCAGTTCTACCTCGGGCAGCTGAATTCCTCTTCCGGGGACGTTTCGGTCACCTTGGAGAACTGCCGCTCGGTCGGCAATTCCTCGGGCCTGTGGCTCGACCTCGGCGTCGGACGCCACCATGCCGCTCCGCCCAAGGGGATCATCCGCTGCGTGAACTGCACGTTCGAGCGCTCGAAGCGCGTGGGCGTCTCCATCCACGGCAAACCGGCCGGTTCGGTCTTCGCCGCGCTCGAGAACTGCTCCATCGTGAACGCCGCCACGAACGGCACGTCGTCCGCGCTCTCCATCGGCTCGGCGAGCAAGCCCGACCAGCCGGTCACGGACGACATCCGCTTCGACAACCTCACCGTCCGCCTGGACGACGGCCGCGCGTGGCTCGCGTGCAAGCGTTCGGGGTTGACGCCGGAGAAGGTCGGAAACATCACGGGCACGGCGCGGATCGTCCGCAGCGGCGGGACCGAGGAGACGGTGACGTTCGACGCGGCGTGGGCGGACAAGTGGATGAAGCCGAAGGTGGACAAGCCCTTGCCGCCGCGCCGGAACATGACGAAGGAGACGTGGGCGCGCGCAACCGTCCTGGACCGCGCGCCCGGCCAAGCGGTCGAGCTCTCGCGCATCTGGTTCCCGTACGGGGCGAAGTACGTGTTCTACGCGCCGGCGAAAGGACGGGTGGCGCTCATCGGGCGCACGCGTCCCTCGAAGGCGCGCGACGCGGACCGCTACGGGCCCGGTTCGCTCAAGGGCGCCGTGAAGATCAACGCCGTCGGCGGCAAGCGGAAGTACGTCTGCGACGCGCCGGGGAAGGACGGCGGCGCGATTGCGGTGGAGCTGCCCGCGGCGGGATTCTACGAACTCGCGGCCAAGGTGTCCGGCGGCGACTTCGCGCTGGAGTCCGCATGCGTGCCGGTGGCGGTCGACACGCGCGGCGGCAACTTGACGATGCTGTTCGACGGCGGGAAGGACGCGACGTTCTGGTTCGACGCGCCGGCGTCCGGGACAGTCGCGATGGTGCGCGGCGGCACGTACAGCGGCTCGTGCGCGAACGTGGCGTTCACGGACGCGGACGGCCAGCCGGCCGGGCAGGTGACGGCCGACGGCGACTGGCGCGCCGTGTACGCGCCGGACGGCAAGGCGGTCGGGCTCTGGAAAATGGTCTTCTCCAAGATCAAGGGCAAGCCGTATTCGTTCTACGCCCTGGACATGGCCTCGCAGCCAGGCCTCTTCTTCCTTTCGCCGGAAAAGACCTGGCGTTTCCCCACCCAGTGAAAAGTAGTCCTTCCGCGTTGTTGCAGCCCGCAGATGCCTGTATGCGGGACGTGAGCTTCCGCTCGACCCTCGGCACTATCCTTGCCGATGGCGGCGGCGGTATTCGCCGGGCGTGGTGCTGCGCTCGCGCTTGAAGAGCTTCGTGAGGTGGCTCTGGTCCCAGAAGCCCGTCTCGACGGCGATCTCCGAGACGAGCTTGTCGGTCGTCTCCAGCAGCTTGCGGGCGGCGTTGAGGCGGATCGCGGTGAGGTAGCGTCCGGGCGAGATGCCGAACGTGCGCGTGAACTGCCGGCGGAAATTGGAGGGAGACGTTTCGACCATAGCCGCGAGACCGTCAACCGTGATGTCCTCGGCGTAGTGCTTTGCGACGTATTCCGTCGCAGGCTTCAGGATGGCTTGCCAGTCCGGCGCGCCGTCTACCGAGGGGGCCTGGTTGTAGATGCACAAGGTGCCGATGAACGTGCCCGCTTGGTCGAACAGGGGGAAGATGTTCCCGACGATATTGTCGTTCGACCAGTCTGCGGCATGCGGATTGCGGAAGTTGATCAGCGGGCGCCGCGTTTTCTGCACGATCTGGTCGTTTGCGATGTAGGATTGCGCGAGGGGGCGGGGAAAAATGTCGCTGCTGCGCAGCCCGACGGCGTCCAGCTCGTCGTGGATGTTGCAGATGTCGCAGTTGCGCCTGTTGAGCGCCATGATGCGCCCCTCGGCGTCCTTCATGTAGAAGGCGACCTCGGGCAAGGCGTCCATCGCGGCCTTGAACGTGGCGGCGTTCGGTCCGGCCTTCCTCAGGAAGTCCGACTGTAGCTTCTTCTTTTCGCGTCGTGTCATGGCGGCCGACAGTATAGCATATCGGGGTAAAAACGGATAAGCGGATATTACATTTTTTCTTTCAGATATTACAAGAAAATCCTTCACGGCTGTGGTACAATA
>CAMPAF010000152.1 GCA_946631535.1 uncultured Verrucomicrobiota bacterium | reverse complement strand
GATCCGCCGCCTGTTCGCCGACAAGAAGTGGCTCGAGAGCATCTTCGCCCAGCTCGATCCTGCCGACCAGGTGCTGTTCTTTGAGCGCTTCCAGGCGTCGATCGCCTGGGACCCATCCACGCACCACCTGATCGTCGTGCGCATGACGCACATCGTCCCGGAGCTCGCGTCCCGCCAGGTCAAGGCGGCCGAGGCGCCGAAGGTTGAGCGCATCACCTCGTTACGCTCCTACGCCGAGCGCAAGGCCGCGTACCAGAAGCTCGTCAACGTGGACATGCCGGAGAACACGCGGCGCATCGAGTTTGCGCGCAGCTACGGCGACCTCAGCGAGAACGCAGAGTACCAGTACGCCAAGGACGAGCAGCGCGCGCTGCTGCAGAAGCAGACGGTCATGCAGGAAGAGCTGAATGTCGTCAAGGCCGTTGACTTCGCCGACGTCGAGTCCGACGCGGTGTGCCCCGGCACGACCGTGCGGATATCCACCGCCGACGGCAGGGAGCTCGCCTACACGGTCCTCGGCGAGTGGGACAACGACATCGAGCGCGGCATCATCGCCAACAAGACGAAGCTGGCCCAGAACATGCTCGGCAAGAAGGCGGGTGAGACGTTCGACCTTCCCGACGCGGACGGCAACGTCACCACCGCCACGATCATCGCCGTCGAGCCGCTTTCCGACGACCTGCGCGAGTGGGTCAAGGTTCCTGCGGGCATGTCCATCTGAAGACGCGTCCGCCAACTTTCAATCTGCGAGGGAGAAGAGTCCAATGAGCACGAAGAAGCCTGCCGCGAAGCCTGCGGCCAAGAAGCCGGCACCGAAGCCAGCACCGAAACCTGCGGCGAAGAAGTCTGCCCCGAAGGCCGCGGCCAAGCCTGCCGCCAAGAAACCGGCATCGGCCAAGCCCGCTGCGAAGAAGCCTGCGGCGGCAAAGCCTGTATCAGACAAGAAGGAGTCGGCGCACAAGCCGATCACGGTCATCAAGAAGACCGCCCGTCCTCCGCTCAAGAAGCCGGAGGAGCCGACCGCATTCGAGAACCAGAGCAGGGACTTCGCCTTCTCCTTCGCCGAGATGATGAAGAAGCAGCACCGCGAGAGCGAGGAGCAGAAGAAGGCGGAGACGACCGTGATCAAGCTGTCCCGCCGTCCGACGACGCGGACGAAGGGCAAGAACACGCAGCAGTTCCCTGCGGCCGACCTCGCCGAGTTTCGCAAGCGGCTGATCCTCTTGCGCCAGGAGGCGCTGGGCCAGTCCGCCACGCTGCGCACGAATGCGCTGGAGCAGACGGACGACCGCGGAGGCGAGGACGAGGACGGGTCCGACGCGTTCATGCGCCTGCAGAACCTCAGCCAGGTCGATTCGCAGAACAAGGTCATCCAGATGATCGACGAGGCCCTGCACCGCATCGCGGACGGCACGTACGGCATCTGCGACATGTGCGGGCAGCTGATCCGCAAGCCGCGTCTGATGAACCTTCCTTTCGTGCGCACCTGCATGGAGTGCCAGAGCGAGATGGAGAATCCCCTGCGGTAACGCCTGATGCTCAAGCGCTTCGTCTTCTCTTTCGCCGCGGTCATGAACCTGCTCCTCCTCGACCAGGTGGTGAAGGAGTTTGCGATCCGCAGGCTGAAGGACGCGATGCCGGTCACGGTGATACCCAACCTGTTCAACCTCGGCTACGTGGAGAACCGCGGCATGGCATGGGGGATGCTGCAGGGATACGTGTGGCCGTTGGCGGCGTTCGCCTGCATCGCGATAGCCGTTCTGATCTGGAAGCGCCGTTCCATATTTCCCGCAGGGGTGGCGGGCACGGTGGCGGAGCTGCTGCTGCACGCCGGCATACTCGGCAACCTGATCGACCGGATGGCGCGCGGGTGCGTGATCGACATGTTCGACTTCCACTGGGGGCCTCACCATTTCCCGTGCTTCAACGTGGCCGACTCGTTCATCACCGTAGCCGCCGGCCTGCTCGTCGCGATGGGCATTGTGGAGAGCTGGAAGGAGCAGCGGCTGAAGAACAGGAAGGGCGACGCGCGCCATGGTCAGGCGTGACGCCTACCTCCTCGCCGGACCTACCGCGAGCGGCAAGTCTGCCGCCGCCGCGCTGCTCGCGCGCCGCATGGGCGCGGCAATCCTGAGCGCGGACTCGATGCTGGTGTACAAGGGCATGGACGTTGGGACGGCGAAGCCCTCGGTCGACGAACGCGCGGAGTTCTCCATGGGTGGAATCGACCTCGTGACACCCGCCGAACACTTCTCGTCCGGCGCATGGCTCCGTGCGGCAGCCCGCTGGCTCGCCGCGGTGCCGGCAGGGCGCCCCGTCGTGATAGTCGGCGGCACGGGCCTCTACTTCTCGGCACTGCTGCGCGGGCTCGACCGCAAATGGACGCTGCCGCCGCCGGCCTATCCCGTACTGCAGCTAGACCGTGCCGTCCTGCACGCGCGAATCGCCGCCCGCCTCGATGAGATGCTGGCTGGCGACGCGTGGACTGACGAGGTTAAGCGGCTTTTGGAGGACTATCCTGTCTGGTCCGACACGGCGCAGGTGGCGATTGGCTACAGGGAAATAGCCGCCATGCTTAAGGCCGATAAGGATTTTAAGATAGATAAGGTCGTTAAAGACCTTGAAGCCTTTACTGACCTTAAAGACCTTGCCGACCTTAAAGCTAAGATACTCGTGCGGACGCGGCAACTCGCCAAGCGGCAGGACACTTGGTTCCGCCACCAGTCGACGCCGCTGTACGTGCAGGTAGGCGATACCGCCGAAAAGACGGCGGAGAACGTATGGCGCACTTGGCAGGGAAAGGGACCATGGCAGGTGTCGCTGCCAGAGGAAGGAGAGCAATATGCTTCTTGAGGTGAGGAACCTGCGCGTGGCCTTTCGCCGAGACGGCCGCGAGATCGTGCCCGTGCGCGACGTGAGCTTCACAGTGCCCGAACACGGGCGCGTGGCGCTGGTGGGCGAATCCGGGTGCGGCAAGTCGCTCACGGCCCTGTCGCTCAGGCGTCTTTCGCCAACGGATCGCGCCGCCGTCTCCGGCACGGTCAAGGCGCCGGAGCGCATAGCCTATGTTTTCCAGAATCCTTCGGACTCGCTCAACCCTGTTATGCGCATTCGCGACCAGATCCGCGAGGCGCTGCCGGACGGCATGGATCGCGCCGCGCAGGACGGGCGGATCGTCCAGCTACTGGAGCGCACCGGCCTCCCGGACCCGCAGCGCGCCGCCTGCGCCTACCCGTGCGAGCTTTCGGGCGGACAGCAGCAGCGCTGCATGATCGCGATGGCGCTTGCCGCCTCGCCAGATCTGCTGGTGGCCGACGAGCCGACCACGGCGCTCGACGTGACGACGCAGAAGCAGGTGCTGGAGCTTATCGACTCGCTTGCCGCAGAGACGGGCATGGCCGTGCTCCTCATCACGCACAACCTAGGCCTTGTGGCCGGGCGCATGGACTTCGTCAACGTGATGTACGCGGGGCAGATCGTCGAGGCTGGGCCGGTGGTGGACGTGCTTGCCGACCCTCGGCATCCATACACCAAAGGCCTGCTCGCGGCGGTGCCGGCGCTGGACGCGCCACGTGACGCGCCGCTCGCCGACATACCCGGCACGGTGCCGCCTCCAGACCGCTGGCCGTCCGGCTGCGCATTTGCGCCTCGATGCGCGATGGCGACGGACGCTTGCTCGCGTGGCCAGCCGCCTGCGACGACCGTCGGCGGCCGGACGTGGAGCTGTTTCGTCAAAGGGTCTTGAGGAACGCAGCGAGCGCGTCGCGGTCGTCGTCTTCGAGGTCGCCCTTGGGCATCCGCTCGATGACGGTCACGATGTTGGTTGTCGCGTCAGGCAGGTACGCCCGCCGCTGGGAGAGCCCGCGCAGGCCGGGCACCTTCTTGCCGTCGGCCACCTTGAGCGTGCCGAGGGCGGGGCCATAGTGGCAGCTGGTGCACTTGTTGCTGCGGAAGACTTTGAAGCCGCGTTGCTGCACCGCGTCGAGGGCGTTGGTGCGTCCCGCGCACCAGTGGTCGAACTTCCGGCGTGAGGTGAAGAGGGTCCGCTGGTATTCCACCAGGGCGTTGACGATGTTTTCCGCCGTGACACCGTCGGGGTAGGCTAACTGGAACATCTTGCGTGTCTTGTCATCGGCTGCAAGGCGCTCGGCGACGTTGGAGATAGCGCCGCCGGCGCAGAAGTTTGTGCTGCCGATCATGTGCCGCACAAGGGCGGGCATGCCTGTGACGCTGCCGTCGTGGAGAAAAACGTCCGCGAAGACCGCGTTGTACGCGGTGCGCGGCAACATGCCGCCGAGCGCGCGGGCGTCGATGCCGCCCTCGTTGAGCCTGTGGCAGGCGCCGCACACGCGGTAGGGGCTGCGGGCGAGCCGCCTGTCGACGAACAGCGACTGACCGAGGCGCGCGGCTGGGGCGTTGTGCGGAAGGATGTCGGGCAGGGGGATGAACTCGCGCGCGGGGTCGGCATCTATGCCGAGCCGCTTGTACAGCTTCTGCCGCTCGGCAGCCTGGCGCGCCGACTTGACGCTCCCTGCCAGCCACCATGCGGCGCAAAAGAGCGTAGCCGCGCCGGCTAGCGCGCATATGACGATGACGGTGGTGCGATGGGTTGGCTTTTCCATGGGCAGAAGTATAGCATAAGTTTTGGGATAGTAGGATTGCAGGATTGCGGGATTGGAGACACGGGCCTTGTGCGCAATCATTCTGCTTACCATGTTCTGGGTGGCTTGGAAGTCCTGTAGGTCTTGGTCCGCCCACTGGAAAATGGAATTCACGGCGGGCGGTCTGACGCCCCCTCCCCAGCGGACTTTTCCACGAGACAATTTTGAGACAATTTTGAGACATCTTTGAGACAATTCGCTTCGGCGTTTTTGGGATACTGTTCGCGTTGGCCGACGTCCGGCCATTTCTAACACGAAAGGAACAGTACCATGAACGTAAACGATACAAGCACGGCGCAGCCGTTCGTACGGCGGACGCGCAAGGTGTTCTACCACCCCAACGGCAAGGGAACCGGCTCGGCGCTCCAGCTCGAGCTCCATCCGGCGCACGAGGACACGGAAGGAAGCGTATTCCTCACCATGGCCCCGCAGCGGACCATAGGCATGCGCACTGTGGACGACACCGTCCATCCAACCTTCGACTGGCGGAACGCCGTCTGCCTGAAGCTGGACCTTATGGACCTCGCCCAGATGCTGCAGGTGTTCCGCGGCGTGCAGGAGTCGCTTGCCGACGGCAAGGGGATCTTCCACCGCTCGTCGAACGCCAGCGCGGTGATCAAGTTCGAGCATCGCATCGAGCCGATTCCCGGCTACATGCTCGACGTCTCGAAGAAGCCGCTTACGGGCGAGCTGCAGCGCGTAAGCTTCTTCTTCCGCGCCGCAGAGGCGTTCGCCTGCGCCCTCATGCTGGAGCAGGCGCTCGTGTACGTGGCGTTCGGCATCCCTGCGGTGATTCCGCGCGTGCGGCCCGCACCTGCGATGCCCTCGCCAGCGATGCCGGTTGCAGAAACGCCTGTGGCGCAGGCGATTGTCGCATGATGTGAAGGACGGTAGCCGCACGGAAGGAGCGGGGCGTAGTCTGGCGCGACGGTCGGGGTTGACGTGTCCTGTTTCCCGTCTGTCCGCCCGCCCGGCGGCTCCTACGTGCGGCCCGTCCGGATACATCCAGAAGAAGGAGGTAGCTAATGTGGCGACCGACGGAAATCTTTAGGAGGAATCCCGCGGCATCCAACGCGGGAGGGACGCGCTCCCGCGCTTCCGCATCGCCTTCGCGCGGTCACGAGAACGCCAGAATCGGCAAGTGGGGCGAGGACATTGCCGCATGCTTCCTGCGCAACCACGGTTGGGACATAGTCGGGCGGCGCGTTCGTCCGTGCAAGCGGGACCAGCGTTGCGAGATCGACGTGATAGCCCGCTCGCATG
This sequence comes from uncultured Verrucomicrobiota bacterium, assembly GCA_946631535.1. Next base: position 1,337 of record CAMPAF010000152.1, on the reverse strand, counting down.
ACAAGCAGACCGTGCTGTTCGTGGAGGTGAAGACGCATGCCGTGCGATCTCCCCGCGCCGCGCCCCTGTGGGGCGTGAACAGGCGGAAGAAGAACGTGCTTTTGCGCGCATGCGCGAACTGGATCATGCGAGAGAAGTGGCACGGCAACTTCCGCTTCGACGTCATCCAGGTGTTCGGCCGGCGCACTGGGCCGAATCCGCCCGAGATCGACCATTTCGAGAATGTCCCGCTCTTCCCGGCGAAGTGGCGCTTCTGGTGAATGGCTAGCGCTCCGACACCACTGCGTCGAAGAAACCGCGCGCGGCAAGCTTGTGGAGGCCGGTGCGCCCGAACTTCGAGCGGTCCGCCAGAAGATAGCGGCGGTCGGTGCGGTCGAGGACTCTCGTGATGAGACCGGCCTGCGCCTCGTGGTTCGTGGTGGCGATCTTCTCGTTCACCCCGAAGCAGGAGACGAAAGCCTTTGTGAGGGTGAGGCGCTCAAGCTCGCGCAGTGTCGCGGCGCCGAGGAAGGCGTTGAGCTGCGGGTCGTAGCTGCCGCCGAGGGAAATGAGGACGTAGTGCGGCGGGAACTTCGGGAAGAAGCGCATCGCCGCAACCGAGTTCGTGACGATGGTGAGGTTCGTGAACGATGTCTTCGTTAGCGCGTCCGCGAAGGCGGCGACGGTGGTGGAAGAGTCGAGGAAGAGGATGTCGCCCTCGGCGACGTATGTCACCGCCTCCTGGGCGATGGCCTCCTTGGCGGCCTTGTTGACGTCGGCTCTCTCGCGGAACGAGTTTGCGGCGACGCCCTGCTTGAGCGGCGCCGACGAGTTGTCCACGAACGCTACTCCGCCGCGCACGCGCTGGAAAACGTCGCGCTGCACCAGCTCGGCCACGTCGCGGTGAATGGTTGCGCTTGAGACTCCGAACTTCCGCATGAGCTCGTCGAGCGACGCGTAGCGCTTCGCCTTCACGTAGTCGACGATGGCAAAGGAGCGGATGTTCTTCATGGCGGTGCTGTCAGCGGGCCGGCGGGAACGTGCCGTCCGCGACTTCGCCGACATATGCGGCGAAGGCCTGCTTCGCGGCGGATGCGAGATCGGCGTACTTCTTCACGAACGACGGCACATGCCCCTCGTTGAGGCCGAGAAGGTCGTGCATCACTAGCCACTGCGCGTCGCAGACGGGTCCCGCGCCGATGCCGATCGTCGGAATCTTCAGGGCGGCGGTGACGGTGGCGGCGAGGTCGTCCGGCACGCACTCGAGCGTGACGGCGAACGCGCCGGCGGCCTCGACGGCCTGCGCGTCCGCCAGCACCTGGGCGGCGGCCTCGCGCGTCTTGCCCTGCGTCTTGAAG
>CAMPAF010000151.1 GCA_946631535.1 uncultured Verrucomicrobiota bacterium | reverse complement strand
CGACGCGCCGTCCGTTGGCGAACGCCTCGAACACGCCCTGCGCCGTGACGGCCCAGGTCGCGCGCCGGATCGTACCCTTGTTCGCAAAACTCTTTTCAAACACAGCCGCCGCGCCGTTGGCGGGCGACCTCTCCTGCGGCGAGACAAACGCCGTTACCGCCGCAGCCATAAAGGAAATCGCGAAAACACTCAGACTTACGATACGCTTCATGGTCGACTCCATTTTTATAAAGAGTAGATTTTATGCTTGCTCGGTCGCACATGTATGATTCCTTGTTCGGCTAAAGATTATAGCATAATTTCGCCGTACGGCGCGAGACGTGCCTCGCCCGGCAGACACGCCAGCGTCAGAAGCGCCTCGCGCCCGTCATCAAGCCGTCGTACGTGTTGGCGCGGTTGGCGAGGTAGAGCGTGCCCGAACCGCTCTTCGTGATTCCGCCCGAACCCGAGACGACGCCGGCGAAGACCACCGTGCCGGAGGCGACGTCGACCGTCGTGGCGCCGGCGATCGCGATGTTCGTGTTGACAGTGAGCGTATCGGCCGGGGCGAACGACATCGTCCCCCCCGCAACGGACGCACCCAGCAGCGCGACGGCGAACAAGGCCGATACGGTTCTTCTCATGGCCCCGCCATTCTACCCAAAACCCACCCGTCCGACAATCCCTGGCAATGACTTTCGCGTTGTCCGTCAGTGAGCGCCGGAACGGCGGAGCAAGGTTACGTTGCGCAGCCAGTATCTAAGCCGAAGGCTCTGCGGCCCACAGCCGAACCTTAACGCAACGATGTCTTCGCCGTCCAAAGGAAGCGAGACGAACCGCTTGCCCCATTTGTCGGTCGGCGGCCTCTGGTCGATGAACAGCGCTTTCTTCCTGGAAGCTTGCGAGTAGACGACCATCACGTGGCAATGGTCTACCTTGTTCTCTCCACCCTCCTGCTCGGCCTTGACCTCGTACGCCACGGACAGGGCGTTGCTGCAACTCTCGGCGGGAAGGTCGAGGTCGTATGTGGGATAGAACCAGCGGTCGACCTGGTCCGGTCGCCATGACACGTCGAAACGCACCGCCTGTTCGGCCGCATCGAACCCGCACGACCATTCCGACGCGCTCGTGTTCCGCTTCCATCTGTTGATGTCGGAGGTCCGGAGCGTCACTCGCTCCGCCTCGCGCGCGAGCCTGCCGTAGTCCCTGTACGGCATCACAAGCCGTGAAATGCGCTTGCCGCCGAACGTGCCGGTCACCTCCATGGTGCCGGTGAAATTGGAAGTCGCGAGCCGGGCCTCGAACGCGCTCTTCCCCCAGACCGGCAGATCCAGTTCGGACGGCACGCCGGAAAGCTGCGCCCCGGCGACCGAAAGCCGTCCCTTCTTCGGAGCGCCGTCCAGATTCCACACCTCCACGAGCAGGCGGCCCCCGTCCTCTTTCATCTCCGCAACCGACTTCGTGTTCCCAAGCTCGAAGTCGGCTGGATTCGGCCGCACCTGCACCACGACCCGCCTGTCCTCGTCGGGCTCGACCGGCAAGGCGCCGACAACGCCCGCCGGAACCGGCTTGACGTCGGCGGCGAGTCCGCGGAAGCCGGATATGTACGACGGAAACCGGGTCAAGGTCACGGACCCGGTGGCGGAGGTCTCCATCCCGCACGTGTCCACCACCTTGTGGATTCCATTCTGCGGAAGGACGTACGGTTTCGCGCAGTCGGGCAGGTGGTTCCTGTTGATCTCTCCGGCGACGGTGTCCAGGCTCGAAACGGCCCAGGCGAGAATGGTCTGCGCGCCGTCGGGCTGGGTGAACAGATACGTGCGGATCCCGCCGCCCGACTTGATTTCGCCCTCCAGCCGGGCCCGCCCCAGCTGGCGCATGTACGTGGCCAGCGCGGCGTATGCCGGCTTTACGGTGCCGTCGCGCCGTGTAAGGCCCCAGTCCTTCGTCCCGTTCCGCTCGTTGATGCAGGTGAGGATGAAGTAGAAGTCGCGCGCGACGCCCTGCATGCGCATGCCCAGCAGCCCTTTCGCGACAAACTCAGCCAGAATGGACTCCTGTGCGCGCGAATGCTGCTTGAACCCCTTGCGCACGCTTTCCTCCGTGGAATTGCCCTCCTGGTTCGTGTTGTGCTCCGTCAGCCAGATGGCCATGTCCGCCGGACAGCCCGACTCAGCCATCAGCCGGCGTATGTCCGCGACCCATTGGCCGTATTTGCAGAGCGGCCCGTAGTAGTGGTAGTTCATCACGTCGGTATACTTCGCGAAATCGTTTGCGCACACGCCCTTGACGTAGGGTCCCTGCGGATCATGGCAGAACGCGCCGTTGACGGCGGGCGTGGCGGGGTCGCCCGCCTTGAAGCCGAGATAGGCGGCCTTCAGGCAGGCGGCGTATTCCCACGTGCCTTCATGCGACCGCTTGGACGTGTCCGGCTCGTTCCAGAATTCCCAGGCGCAGATCCGGCCGCGGTCCTCGCGGGCGATGGTTTCGCAGTAGCGGTACAGCTGCACCAGATCCCGGGGCATCAGCGACAGCACGTCGTCCCCCTTCGTCCACGCGGGCGCGTGTTCGAAGAACGGCATCAGTTTCACGCCTCTGGCGTGCATCAGGTCGAACGCGTATCTGAACGACTTCGGCTGCGTCGGCTTGCTGTCGCGTGAAGGCTGCATGCTGGGCCACAGGTAGATCTCCCGCGCGTTGGGAATGCCGAGAACCGCCAGCAGGTCGGCGTCGCGCCGGAGCAGGTCGCCGCCGTGCCACGGCACGTCGAACCTCGAGGCATGCGCCACGCAGGGAAGGGCCGTCATGATCGCGTACGGAGAGTCGTCGGGAAGCCGCGCCATCGGCTCCGTCACGAAGAGCGTGGTGTCGCGCAGGCGCGCACCGTCGGTCCGGAACGACGCCACGCGGTAATAGCCCGGAGGAAGGGGCTTCAGCACGAGACGTCCCGACGCCGGCCACACGCCGGCCTCGAGCAGGTGCCCGCGCCAGTCCTCGAGCGTCCAGGCCAGGTTCGCGGCCTCCACGCCATGCAGGCTGAGCGTAGGGGCTTCGCCGGACATCAGCACGCCGCCCGGCGTTTCGCAATGGACCGACGTAACGGTGTTCGTAAAGGGATCCGCCGCCGGGAGCGCAAGCGCGGCCAACGGCAGCGCGAACGCCACAAGGATTTTCCGAGACATGATCCTTGCCTCGCAATCAACGGAAGATGATCATCGTGGGCGGCTTGCGCTCGCCGCGCATCACGTGCAGCGTGCCGCCGCCGGAGACGCGGGCGGGCAAATTCGAACTCGTGTACGACCCCGGCGAGAGATACACCCCGTTCGTCAGGCACTGGTACACGGTAAGCGTGTAGTCCGCAGGCAGATTCACCTTGCCCACGCCGTCCAGCTTGGCGACAACGCGGTTGCTCCTGACGGAACCGGGACCGATCCGCACGTCGGACGTCAGGACCGAGAGCGTCGCCGCCGTATCGAAGCCCCTCTTGCCCGCGCCGATCTCGCTCACGTTGGCGAACGAGGCCCTGTCGCGCAGCGCAAGCGTTCCCGCCGCCGCGTATATGCCGCCGGTGGTGCTGGACGCCTGCCCCACCACGTTCGACAGCGTCAGCGTTTTGCCGGCGGTATCCATCACGAGCGAAGCGGCGCCGTCGATCGTGAAGGCCTGCACTTGGTTGATGTCTTGTTTCTTGAGCGTCAGCGTGGCGGGCGTTGCGCTCGTCACCGAATGATAGTGGCTCGCTTGCAGTCTATAATTGTTTGCCACTGCCACCTTGCCGAAATGCTGGTCGTATCCGTTGAGATCGCATTTCTGCCTGATTGTCTTCCCCGCAGTGGCGGTCCAGTTATATTGCAGGGACGCATTGACGTCGACGTTCGAAGCGCACAGGATCAATGTGGAAAGAAAAGACATGTCAAGCATGGAGATTATGGGAGCTTCCCAGCGTATGGTCCCGTTGTCGGTGAACGCCTTGCTTGCCCACCCCATGTCAATGGGCGTGTCTCCGATCACCGCGCATGCGCCGTTGAGATCGATTCGTGTGTTTGCGACGAGCTTCGTGTGCGGATGGATGTTGGAAAAGCCTCCGCCGAACGCCAGTTCGCCGGTGTAGGAGGCACCGTAGTTTCCGGCGCAGGCGCGCACCACCGCGCCGCCCGCATTCCAGTACGTGACGTGTCCCCAGTTCGTCACGCCGCCGTTGCATTCCACCTTTACGGTTCCCATTCCGCCGCCGTACAGGAAGAGCGGATTATGGTATTCTCCGGGAACCTTCCACACCAGCCAGGGCAAATGGGCTTGTGAATACGGATTAGACGCGTCTATAAATCCCCAGAAAGTGACGGTATTGACCGTGCCGAGCGCATGCAAGTTTTCCACTGTCACTTGCGTGTTCGTGAACCAGAAATCCCCGGTGAATCCCCTGTTGTCGCCGGAAAGCGCCAACCCGACCTTGGGTTTGGCCGTATTGCCGATGTAGCCGACGTCGCGGGCACGCAACGTGCCGTTCCCTTCAAGATTCGCCGAAATGTCCAGCGCCGTCGTGTTGTTGGTGATTGTCACCGACGAATCCGCGCCAATGAGCTTGAGCGTGCCGATCGTCCCCAGCACTGCGGCATCGCCGTCGCCCGCAATTACGTCAACATCGCCCAGAATCGCCACGCTGTCCCCGGCGCCTGGCGCCCGTGCCGTCGGCGCGCCATCCACGAGCCAGCTGCCGGGATCGGACCATGCCGCGCCCGATGCGCCGTTCCATGTGAAGTCTCCTGCCTTGACGCCGCCGCTGGACACCACGAGCGTTCCGCCTCCGACGAGCCACGCCAGCGATCCGTCCGCCTGATACGTGTCGCCATCGAGATTGACGTCGCCGACCTTGGCGAGAGCCACTCTCAATGTCACGCCGCTGTCGATCTGGAGAGTCCCGTTCCCCTGCACGGAAAGAACGGCCTTTGGATTGAGCGCCACGTCAGACGACGAAATCCACAGCTTTGCGGCCGCATCGCTGCCGGATGTGCCGACCTGCAGCAGTCTTACGTTCGGCATGCGCCAACCGGCCACGCCCTTGAGCGTGCCACAAGTCACCTTCAGGCCGCCATCCGTGTCGGACGATCGCCCGTCAAAATTGGAGATGGTCGCTGTACCGTTCGCCGCAGGAGCATACTCGAACGTCAAGTGTCCGCCAAGGTCAAGGTTGCAGGAGTCGTTGTAGAACGTGCCGGTTAGCTTGAAAGTAGCAGGTGCGGACATACTCGTGAGGATATTGGTATTGATTGCACTGCCTGAAGTTTGAAGACGTTTCTGGAACGTCTGGTCGTAGCCGTTGATATCCACTATGTTGCAGTTTGCCGAATCGGTTGATTTCCCGATGTTGAGATAATCACCCGTGAATTCCTTGAGCAGATCTGCCGCGCCAAAGCGCAGGGTGGGATTGGTCCTCCTGTAGTTGGCATTCGCGGTGATGGACGATGCGTTGGCAATGGTGAAGTTCGGCCCGAGCACCGCCGTTCCCGGCGAATCCATGAACAGATACTTGTCTGCGGCGGTGAATACGAGCGCGCAGTCCAGGACAAGACTACCGGAATTTTCCGAGTTGTCGCCCGCGTCAAACTGAACCGAGGAGCTTATGGCCCCTCGCTGCACGAAATCGTAATTCCCCGAGTGCGCTATGCGTGACGACCGAGTAGGCTCGACCGTGTCGCAGAACGTCAGAGCCCCGTAGTTCGTGATCGCGCCAGTCATCGTACTGGCCACGCCAAGACCGTACCATGTGCCGCCTGCATTGCAAGACACGGGATTGTAGTACTCGCCCGCACCTATGTAGCTGAAGTCAGCAATGGAGGTCCGGAGAAATTCTACCGGACAGGCGTTGCCCCCAGCCTGCCCGCCTATGGCCTCCGGGGAATAGACATGCACGACGATGTTTGAAAAAAAGAACGACCCTGCAAACGCGCTGTTGTCCTGCCGAAGGCTGATCGTGTATTTCGTGGAGCTGCTGGCCCGCGCGCGGAACTGCCCGGTGCCGAGAAGTTGCGGCTTGCCGGCGTTGAAATCCACCGTGAGGTTCAGCACCTCCACAGAGGCGTCTGCGCCGGCCAGTTTGAGGCAAGAGACGTCCTTGAGCGCGGTTGCGTCGGCCGTCGTGGACACGATGACTCGCTTGCCGGAGGGAATGGTAGCCGTATCGCCGTCCGTCGGCAGCGTATTGTTGCTCCAGTTGGCGGCGGTGCCGAACGCGCCGCCAGATGCGCCGGTGAACGTGCACTCAGCGGCGTATGCGGCGACACAGAGCGCGATGCCCATGCTCACAAATAGCGTCGTGTTGAGGATTCTGGTTCTAGTGTCCATAGCGTCTCCTTTTGACTTCGTCCTTTTCGGCTCAACTTCATCGGCTTATCTTCAGCGCGAAAGGAATCTTGGCGTTCGCGTAGGCAGGCGGGAGAAAGACCTTCAGCCCGTCCGGGCCTTTCTCCGACCTAATCGGCGCATCCTCGCCGACGATCACGACCTTCGTGCCTTCGGGAACGGCACACGCGAGCGTCACCGTCGAGGCTGGCTTCTTCACGATCGCGTAGGCCGTCTTGCCGTCCTTCGACTGCGTATAGTCCACGGCGTCCGTCTTGAACGGGGCGAGGATGCGCGTCGCGTAGATGGCCTCGCCGTACCGCTTGAGCCAGTTGCCGATCTGCAGCAGCCGCTCGCGCTGTACGGCCGGGATCGCGCCCTGCGGGTCGAGGTTCACGAGCAGGAGCAAGTTGCCGCCGCGCGCGACGATGTCCGCAAAGTGAATCACGAACTCGCGCTCGGACATCACCATGTCGGCAGTCTCCTGCCAGTGGTTGCCGTATGCCTTCGAAATACCGGAGCAGGACTCCCACGGGTGCCACTTCGCCGGATTAAGGCACTCCTCCGTGTCGCCCCACTCGTCGGTGTAGAAGTCGCCGCGCACCGTCCGCAGCCAGTTGCGCGGCCGCTTCGTGAAACGCCCCTTGATCTCCTCGGGCCTCGCCTTACCGTAGCGGTCGTTCACGGCCACTTCCTTGCGGCCGGCCGCCTTGTTGTAGAAGTAGGCCACCATGTCGTACGTGCCGTTCTCGTGGGCGAAGGTGGCCCAGTCGTAGTCAAACCAGAGGATGTCGGGATCGTACTTGTCGATGAACTCCGTCGTCTGCGGCACGGCGTAGTCGCGCACGAAGTCCTTCACCGCGACCTTGCCAGACGCCTTCGTCTCCATGTCGGGCGTCAGGTCCACCATCTTCCCCGCCTCCTTCCAGATCTTGATCGACCCGTCGT
>CAMPAF010000150.1 GCA_946631535.1 uncultured Verrucomicrobiota bacterium | reverse complement strand
TGCTATACTTTCGCCGTCAACCGCCCGGCGACTCCGAAAGGTACGCTTGAGTGAATGCAATGGTGCAGGATCTCCTCGGGCGACACGATGAAACAAAACGTCTCGATTGCCCGCGCTCTCAAGGAGAAGAGCCGGCTTGCCGGTCAGATCCACACGCTGACCGACGTCACCAACCACGAGAACTCACTTGCCGAAGGCAGCACGCGCTGCGTCGACCTTTGAACCAGAACAATCCGGAAACCTACGCGCTGACGGCGCGTTACCCGCTCGACGACGCGGCGCGCTTCCGCGCTCTTGCGCGCTCAATGGGCGTCACACCGTCGGCGCTGGCGGCCAAGCTCATCCACGAGGCCGTCACTTCGGTTTCACCTTCCCAAACCGACTTAAACTGGACGGCGCACCGCCGCTCGAAAAACTCGCTCCGCCGCCAGCTGCAAGACGAACGCACGCATCGCGGCGACTACCGCAAACCCGGATGGGAAAAACTCCCCGCCCATACCAAACCACACCCAAGCAAAACATGAAAGTACCACTTCTCGCCACCAAGAAATTCGACATGGCCGCTGTCAAGCAGGCCCTCGACGACATGCGCCGCGCCTGCGGAGGAGGCGACATCCCCGCCAAGCTCGTCCGCTCCACCGCTCGCCTTCTCAAGCTGACGCCAGTCGAATTCGCCGAAGCCGCCGCCCGCCTCAACCGCCCCTTCGTAACCAGCCACGTGCGATAACCCTCCGCGCTATTTTAATTCGACTGTGCGGCATCAATCCTTGCAATCAAATCATTTGTCCATGCGATTGCATCGTCAACTGTCTGCAAAACGGGAAGCTTCAGTTTCTGCGTTGCATAGATTTCATCCCACCCGTCCACCTTGACGACCTTCGGCGGCCACGCCTGGCACTTACGGTACCAGAACAGACGTTCGCAGGCGACACGCGTCTCCGACAAATCGACATTTGCAGAACCAAGTATCGTCGCACGGTTGTAACGGAGGAGAACTGTCACTTCCGCGTGCGCGCAAGGATCGCCCACACGCCGCACCAGAGCAGGACTGCGGCCAAGCTGATGAGGATCACCGGCCAAGGGCCGAGCTTGAAGACGAGCGGCACGGCCATTGCCGTCCAAACGCCGCCGCCCATCACAGGCTCGTGCAGGAGCTGCTTGCAGCCGAATACCGTGGACGCGGATGTCTTCGACTCCGGATCGACCGTCCGCAGAAGCAGCAGTCCCGTGGCCGTCACGCCCGTGTACTGCCCGAACTCGCATATCATGCGCTCGAACCAATCCTCGCGGAAGATGCGCCGCGCGATCCAGCACGCGCCGAACAGAGACCAGGCGAGGCCAACCGCGATCAGGATCGCGAGCGGCTTCCAGTACTGCGCGATGAAGTCCAGCCGGATAGTGGCGACCGCCGCCACCACCAGGAAGTCGAGCGAAGCGCCGCCGATGCGGTTGATCTGCCCGCGGTCCACGAGCGCGTCAAGGCGGCAGAGGACAAGCAGTCCCTGAATGATCAGGCCGCCCACCATGCAGAGCGGGAAGAGTGGTATGGACTCGATGATCTTCATCTCGCGCACCGAATCGGGCAGGATGGCACCGGCTGCGACCAGCGCCGACTTGATGCCGTAGCCCACGAGCACGGCGAGACCGACCACGGCGAGGTGCCAGGCGAGCGAGTCTATCGAGTCGCACAGCACGGTCTGCTTCCCGGCAGGCGGCTGCTCGTTCTTCGGATAGAAGCCCCGCTGCTCGGCGGCGCTCAGCTCTTCGAAAGTGCGGATGTTCTCCACATAGCCGCGCCGCACGGCCCAGTTGACGAGCGTCATGCCCACCGTTATGCCCAGCACCATGCCGATCGTAGCGGTCGTGTAGCCAAGGTCCGCGCCGGCCGACCAGCCGAACGCGTCGAACGTCTCCACCATGCCGCCCACGGTGCCATGCCCGCCCTCGAAGCCGATCTCGATCAGGTTGCCGAACACGGGCGGCACGCCGAAGAGCGGCGTAAGCACCAGCACGGTGACGCCTATGCCGACAACGTACATCCCCCAGGCCACGATCTGCCCGAAGCAAAGCTGCTCCGCCACGGAACGCCCCACCTTCCCCATCTTCGGAAACTTCTGTCCGATGAACATCGTCGCGAAGACGATGTTGATGAGGAATCCGGGAATGGCCTTCCATCCTTCGTGCCATGTCGCGGGGATGCTCTTGCCGCACGTCGACAGCAGCACAAGGCCGAGCGCGCCGCCGATGATAGATGACGGCAGATACAGCTTGCGCAGGAAAGGAACCGCGGTGCGGATCGCCTTGCCGCAGACGAGCAGCAGGCACAGCGAACAGAATGAGATGACCGCCGTCATGCCGTCACCTTACATGTTCCCGCCATTCTTCTTGGCCATCCGCTGGAGCTTGTCGGCCATATCCAGCTTCTCGACAGCGCCCAGGTGATCCACGTACAGCACGCCGTTCAGGTGGTCGGTCTCGTGCATGACGGCACGCGCTAGAAAGCCCTTTACCGTGATTATCTGCGGCATGCCAGCGGCATCCGTGTACTGGCACGTCACCTGCGCCGGGCGCGTGACGGTTCCGCCCAGGTTGGGGAAGCTCAGGCACCCTTCCTTGCCGCACTGGGATCCTTCGGTGGATATGACGACGGGGTTGAACATCACGAGCGGCATCTGCACGGCAGCGTTGAACGCGCGCGTCTCGTCGTCCTCCTCGCACGAGGCGGGCACGTCGATGACGCACAAGGACTCAAGCCGTCCAACCTGTTCCGCCGCCAGACCGACGCCGCGAGCCTTGTACATGGTCTCGACCATGTCCTGCGCGAGCTTGATGAGCGCAGGCGTTACCGCAGGCACCGGCAGAGCCTTCTCCCGCAGTATCTTGTCACCGTAATGGACGATCTTCAGTAACATGCAATCTACTCAGATTCTCCGCCGCCGAGATGGCGGCTCTCAATAATACACCACCAAACAACCACCTAACCACCAAACTAAATCCCCGTGGACCCGAAGCCGCCGGTGCCGCGATCGGTGTCGTCCGTCTCCTGGACTTCCTCGATCTCCGCCTGCTCGACGCGCGCCACGACTATCTGGGCGACCTTCATGCCCTTCTCCACCACGAACGGCGCATCTCCGAAGTTGGCGAGGATGACGCCAACCTCTCCGCGATATCCCGCGTCGATGGTGCCTGGCGCGTTCAGCACCGTGACGCCATGCTTCAACGCGAGGCCCGAGCGCGGGCGCACCTGCGCCTCGGCGTCGGGCGGAAGCTGCATCACGAGGCCGGTATGCACGAGAGCTCGACCGCCGGGAGGTATGGTCAGCTCCTCTATGGAACGAATGTCCATCCCGGCGTCGCCGGGATGGGCATATGACGGCAGCTGCGCCGCCGGATCAATTCTCTTCCACAGAATCTTCATTTACTATCGGTTCGACAGACGTGCCAGCCATGGCCTCGAAGCCCAGCCGATTGAGGTTCCAGGCGCACCAGTCGTCCCAGCGCGTGGCCGACGCGCGGTCGTTCAGCCTGGAGCGCACCTGCATCCGCACCCATTCCTGGGAAGCGAGATTGTCGCCAGGCACGCGGTCTTCCACGTACACGACGACGCCATGCCCGGCTATTGGCGTTGGGAGGAACTCGGAGAGATTCCCCTTGGAGAGCTTGATTGTCGGTCCAATGACCGTAGCGGCATTGGGGAACGGGGCCGCCTGCTGCGAAACGACGAAGGTGATGGAGGTGGACACGTTCGCGCCCGAGAACATCTTCGCGTCGAACGGCTTGCCCTTGGCTAGCTCGGCCGCCGCGAGGGCCCTCTGCTTGTCAACCTTGGCCTTGAACGCCTTTGCGCGGGCATCGGCCAGCGCTTTTGGACGGATAATCTCCTTCGCATCGGCGAACGAGGGCACGTGCGCCTTCTCGAAGCTCGCGCGCTCGATCAGGTAGACGGCATTCGTGCCTACTGCCACGCCGTAGCGCTGGTCGGCCATCTCGGGGTCGAGGGTCGCCGCCTCCTCCAGAAATTCGGAGCAGTCGGGGAGGAACACGGACGGCCGCGTCATGAAGCCTTCCACGTACTTGCCGTTCTCGGTCGTGAACCGGGGCGTCGTCTTGACGGCAAGCTTGGACTCGGCGGCGAGAATCGACAGCATGTTCGTCGCGGCAGCGGCGGAGAGGTCAGGCGCATAGACGCGGTCGAGAATGTTCGTGCGGTAGGCATCAAGAGACGCAATCAGCTGGAGTTCCCTTTCGATGATTGGCTTAACCTCCTCAAAGGGCTTGGTGACGGCAACGCCGTTCGTCCCGGTCGTCTCGAAGCGGCTCATGTTCGCGTCGTAGAAGTCGTGCATCTCGTCGTCAGTCACGGGGAACGTCGCGAGGCGCGCGGCCGTATCGGCCGGGAACCTGACGTACCGCACGGTCATGCAGTCCGGCAGCGCGATCGAGTTCGTGTGTTCCTTGTAGTACGCCTCCAGCCCTGCGTCGTCCAGCTTGACGGAGGCGGCATCCTTGTCCACGAACGTCGCGATGCGCACGGTGAACTTGTCGGTCCAGTCGTAGAACTCGCCGTCGAGCTCCATCGGCGATGCCCACGCGGCTCCGCCAATCACCACGCTGCGCAGCTTGGACAGCGACAGCTCGTGCCGCAGGAAGGTCTCGAACTGCTTGGGATCGAACCTCATGTTGGCCATCATCTGCTGGTAGCGGATCTTGCTGAACTGGCCATTCTCCTGGAATGCCGGCTCGCGAAGGATCTGCTCGCGCACCTCCTCGTCGGTCGCCGTCAGATGGTCCTCATCGGCGGCGGCAAGCGCAGCAAGCCGCTCCCAAGTGCGCCGATTGGCCTCGTGGCTCGGCATGGCGTTGTCGCGCCTGATGCCCATTCCGCGCACCTCGTTCGCGATCTCCTGGAAGCGGGAGGCCGACACGTCCTTGCCGCCTAGGGTACCCACCACGGAGCCACGCTCGTCACCCTGTCCGGTGAAAAGGAAGTCAAATGCAAAGAACGCCGAGATTGCGATAGCGAATACGCCCCAGACCCACTTGTTGCGAATGAGACGATTGAACTGATGAATGACCACTTTCTTATCCTGTCTTTCTGATTTTGTCTTATGTTCCCAAGAAACCTTTTGCTGCGTCAGATGTCAGAGTCCTCGGACTTCTTCTCCTTCTTCTCTCCCTTTTCCTCGTCATTGTCAGACGCGGCGGGGGCTGCATCTACGCTCTCGGTCTCCGCGTCGGCATCCGCCTCCTTGGTCTTGTCCTTGACGGAATCAGGGATGGTGTCCGGCACGACGAGCTCCCCTGAATTCACGTTCGCGCGGCCTTCCGCGAAAGCGCACCTGTTCAGCATCTCTCCTGCGGGGTTGAACGTCATGGTCGAAACGATCATGCGGCCGGCGACCGCGGCATTCCTGCGGAATATCTTGATTGAGCACTGCGGCGACAACACGAAATCCAGCGTCTTCTCGACCTCCTTGACCTCGCCGGTCTCGAAGTTCTTCTCGGGCACGAGTCCCTGGTCCAGAAGGACATGGCAGTCGCCGCTTTCCCCTCGCAGCGAGGTGAAGAGGTCGTCGCTGGTCGTGCGGATGCGTATCTGGTTGGCGGCACCCATGCGCGCAACCTTGTAATGACGGCCCTCCAGCGCCATGGACCCAGTCACGCACCTTATGACCACCTCGTCGCCGTCGCCGGTCGCCGAATAGTCGAACACGCTCTCGCCCGCGAGGTTCTGGCAGGCGAAAAAAGGCGCCTTCACCGCGAACTTGCCGTCCGGAAGCGTCCGCGGCAGGTCAAGGGAGAAACGCCCACGCTTCATGACCACAGAACGCTCGGTCGCGCCGATCTCGATCGGCTCGGTGGCAAACTCGACCGCATTCGTGACCTTCAACATGGATTTAGCGCCAAACGCGAACTCGGCACGCATGGGCGCCCCCTCGACGGACGCCGCAGCGCGGAACGTCGAGCCAAGAAGGTAGTACCGCCCCTCCTCGGCGTCAATCCATTCCGTCGCCCCGGGCTTCAGCACCTGCACATTGCAGCCGTCGATCAGTTGGCAACGTATGAGCGGATAGAAGAACGCCTCAGGCTTCGCCGCCACGGCGGCAACATCTTCGGACTCGGCGGCAGGCTTCGCCTCCGCCTCTTCCTCGGCATATGCCGGAGACAACGCAACACACGCGCCAAGCGCCATCGCGCCAAACGCAAATTTCTTCAAGAGTGTCATTTGCATAGCAAGCCTTTCCTTCGCAGGTCAGTGTATTTTACAATTTTCCGCGCCGAAACGCAACGGCAAACTGGAAAATGGTCAAAAGACGCTCACTTCACCCATACGGAGACGCGCCGCGCCTTGTATTTCCCCGCGTTCGCGGAGAACGTCCAGTCGGGATTGTCTGACGACGCGGAGCCGATGCCCACGTCGCAGGCCACGTGTGCGTTGTTGAAGTGGTTGAAGGCGAAAACCGTCTTCTTCGCCGCAAGGTCGTGCACCTGCAGGCAGCCGAAGCCGAACTTCGACGGGTTGGTGGGCGTGTCGTTGAAGTCGAACAGCTTGTCGTCGCCGCCCACCGGCGTCGCCGAGCGCTTGGCCGTATAGGAGCAGTTGTAGAACTCGATGAAGCCGTCGGCGGAGTCCGTTAGGGGCTTGGCAGCGGACGTGTTCGCGCGCACGGTGAGGTGGGCGACCGGCTGGCGGTAGCGGCGCGCGCCGGGCTTGGCCGTGAGGACGAGGGCGTCGCTCGAGGAGGCGAACGCGTCCATCGACGCGAGCGCAAACGCCGTGTCGCCGTTCTTGTCCTGGAGCTCGAGGAGGTAGGCGACGCGCGTCACGCCGTCCTTCGTGGCGAGCGTCTTGGGCGGATTACGCGTGAAGTCGCACTTTTCCGGGATGTTGTAGCGCTGCACGCACGTCATGCCCTTCAGCTCGGGCAGTTTCTCCGCAGCGCCCATCGGCACAGGCGCGCCGCAGCGGAACGGGCCCACGGGCAGTCCAGCGCCGTTCACGAGATTCGGCGTGGAGCCGTTGTAGGGAGCGAAGCGCATCGCAAGCGGCTCATCCACCCCTTCGGCCGTCAGCACCACGTCCGTACCCTCGATCTTCGCCTGCGCGGGCACCCACGCGCCGCAGATGCCGCGCAGCTCGAACTCGTTGGGCGGCAGGCCGTCGCGCGTCTTGAGTCCGTCCGCGTCGGCGAGCGACACGCGCAGCGCGTGGCCCTCCACCTTGTAGCCCTTCAGCGTGGGCGTGCGCCACGGGCGCGTGAACTTC
>CAMPAF010000149.1 GCA_946631535.1 uncultured Verrucomicrobiota bacterium | reverse complement strand
AGGCAAGCAGGTCAGAGCGATACCGCTGATGTTCCTGCATCCAGGCGATCGTCTTCTCGCGAAGTTCCCTGTCATACGCGATGGACAGGAACTCCAGCGCGGTACGGAGGCCGTGCGCGACCATGTCCAAGTTGTGCTTGTGCGGCTTCGTATAGTCGGCCACCATCCGCCACCAGCCGTCGCCTTTCTTGAACTGAGCGACGGCGGAGGACGTCATCTGGCAATACGGCGGCCGATTCATGTCCGGGAGCCGCTCTCCCTCGCGGAAAACCAACACCTCGCTTTCGGAGAAGAAGCCCTGCGGCAGATGCTTGCCGATGCTGGCAGACGCCTTCGCGCAGTCGCGGCAGCGCCCCGGCGCGTCCTCGCCGAACCAGTCGCTGCGCGAACCGTCGTCGGCGCACAGCATGAGATGCTGCGCCCCGGTGATTTCGCACACCTTGGTACCGATGAAATCCCTGATCTCCCCGTAGTCCTGGTGCTTGTACATGAACTCCACGACTTCGGCCTTCAGGCTGGCGACGTTCAGCGCGACGGTCAGGTCGTGGTAGGTCTCGATGCGTTCCAGGGCCGACACGACGACGGATGCCGAACGCCGTAGGAAGCTGGCCTGGATCGGCGTGAGCGGACGCTCCTCGGCAAAAGCGACGCACAGGATACCGACGAGCCTCCCCTCCTGGAGAACGCCGGTGGCATGGAGAACCTTTATCTGCCCTAGAAGGCCGGCCAAGGAATCTTCTACTTCAATGTTCTCTTCCAGCCAGGCTATCTCGCCTTTGCGGAACGTGACGACGGAACTTGTCAGGAGCCGCATGTCGAGGGCGCGCACGGTCTTCGGGTTGATGGCCAGGTCCCGCGCATTCGTCACGCCGTTGCGCGTCAGCACGTGACCTGCAAGAATCGTCCCGCCGCCTTCCGGGCGTATGTCCTTCACGATGTAGCAGTAGTCGGCGTCCAAACGCTTGCGCACGATTTCCAGCATCTGCGCCGGACGCATGGAATGCACGTCGTTCTGGAGTGCGGCCAGCGCGCTGTCCAGATCGCGGTCGAACCCCTGGCGCTCGTCCTCCTGCCGCGTAACATCCAGAAGGGCCATGTCCTGTTCATGCTGTCTCTGGCAGTTGAGGAGAAGGGCTGCCACCTGATGAATGTTGAAGATGATGCGGTCCGTGAACTCCTTACAGGGCGCCTTGACGAAGTCAAACCCCGCGAATCCGAAGATCGCGTTGTTCGCCCCCACGAACGGCGTCGCGATGAGCGACTGGATGCCCTGCGGCGCAAGCCATTCGCGCGAGCCCTGGTCAATGGCGTTGATGTCCGTGAACAGGAAGTCCCGCCCCGACATGATGCAGGCGTTGAATTCGACGAGATCCTCAAGGTTACACGTCTGCTGCCCGCCGATCTCGGGCTTGATTCCGTCGGCGCACCATTCGTGCGTGTTGGTGCACATGGAGGATTTGCCGGGCTCCCAGAACCAGTAGACGTAGCAACGGTCCGCCCCCACGCTGCGCCCAATCGACTCAAGGATGAAATCGGAAGGATCCTCGTTGCGCTCCGCCTGGGCAATATGCTTCACAAGCGAACTGAACAACGCACGATCGCTGCGGTCGGATTCGACAAGGGCTCTATCTGATTTCTTCATCATACGACATAGGCAATCGTCTACGGCATATAGCCTGCTAAACCGTAGACAGTATACTATTTCCTGCGGGAAACTGCAATAGCGGGCACAACAGGGGGATGGCGGCGGATATGGTGCGCAGAAATGTGCTATAATGGACGCCATGCTCGACACGCTTGCAAGCCATCTTGACTACTTCGCCGCGCTCGCCCCGCTCTGGGGCTACGCGTTCATATTCGCCTTCATGGCGATCGAAAGCTCGTTCATCCCGTTCCCGAGCGAGATCGTCATGATTCCCGCGGGATTCCTCGCGGCGCGCGGAGAACTGACGCTCCATGCGCCCGTTCCTGACCTCGCGCTCGCCTGCGCCGTAGGTCTCGCCGGATCCCTGGCCGGCGCGTACTTCAACTACTTCCTCTCTTCCAAGCTGGGCGAGCCGTTCCTCCGCAAGTACGGCAAGTGGTTCTTCGTGAAGCCTGAGGCGCTCGACCGCGCCTGCGAGGTGTTCAACCGCTACGGCAACGTCACCACGTTCGTCTGCCGCCTCGTTCCCGTCATCCGCCAGCTCATCTCCATTCCGGCCGGCCTCGCCCGGATGCCGCTCGCCAGGTTCACGCTCTTCACGGGCCTCGGCGCAGGGATATGGACGACCATCCTCGCCGCCGTCGGCTACGCGCTCGGACGCTCCGCAGGGGACATAACCTACCTCGAGCTCGTCCACCGCGGCAAGGCGATGCTCGACGCGAACCTCGTATGGATACTTCTCGGCGCAACGTTGCTGGCCGGCGCCTACATCGCCGTCTCGAAGCTCGTCATGCGCCGCAGCCCCGATCACTCGTGACGTAGCGCCTCAATCGGATCGAGCGAAGCTGCGCGAAGCGCAGGATAGAGGCCGAACACGATTCCGATCCCCACCGATATGCCGAATGCGAGCACCATCGAGTAGGGCTGGATGACGGTAGGCATCTGCGTGAAGAACGTGATGAGGAGCGGAATCGTCACGCCCACCACAAGCCCCGCCAGCCCGCCGCCGATGGAGAGGACGCACGTGTTGATGAGGAACTGCACCACGATGCGGCTCTTGCGCGCGCCGATCGCCCGCCGTATGCCGATCTCCTTCGTGCGCTCCGTCACGGAGGCGAGCATGATGTTCATGATGCCGATGCCGCCCACCAGGAGCGATATGCCCGCGATCGCGCCTAGGACGATGTTGTACGTGCGCTTCGTCTTCTCCGCCTCGCGGAGGAGGGAGAGCGGCACGTCTATCTTGAAGTCCTGCTTCTTGTGGAAACGCTTCAGCATCGCCTCGATCGCCTTCGCGCCGGCCTCCACCACGGACGTGTCCTTCATCTTCACGATGATCTGGGAGAGTTCCACGCGCTCCCCTTCCATCCCGCCAGCCGAGTAGCGGATGTTCGCCACGCCGAAGAGGCGCGCGGCCGTAGACATCGGGACGTAGGCGTCAGCGTCGGAATCGGGGGCGCGCACCGTCCCGCCCGACTCGTTCTTAACGATTCCCACCACCTCGAACACGCCGCCGCCGAGCCGTACCCGCTGGCCGAGCATCGTCTCCGCCGCCAGCAGCTTGCGCACGCCGAACTCCGTGAGCACGCACACGTTCGCGCGCGACTCCATGTCCGACTCGTTCAGCACGCGTCCCGCGAGGATCGGGCGCGGCACCACCTCGAACCAGTCCGGGATCGTCTCCACCACGCGCAGCTCCAGCTGCCGCTCGTTGAAGCGCGCGTTGCGCCTCACCATGCGCGCGGGCACGGTCTTCTCCACGCCCGGCACTGTCTCGTTGATGCGCGCCTCGTCGTCGTTCAGCAGCCCGTACACCGCAAGCCGCGCGCCCTGCGTAGCCGAGCTGGACGTGCTCTCGTCGGACGTCGGCTTCACGGAGTTCACCATGATGTTCTGGCTGCCGAGCCGCTTGATCGACTCGAGCGCCTGGTGGCTCGCGCCCTCGCCCACCGCGAGCATCGCGATCACCGAGCCTACGCCGAACACCATGCCGAGCATCGTCAGGAACGAGCGCGTCTTGTGCCGCCAAACGTCCGTCACGCCCAGCCGGATGAATGGCCAATAGAAGCTCAGTCCCTGCATGGTCACGCAATCCTGTCGAGCGTCAGGCGGCGAAAGAGCATCTTCGAACGGTCGCCCTGGCGCATGACGAAGTTGTACGGCGTGGTGGTGGCCTGCCGCTTGAACTCCACCACGTAGCGGAGGTCGGAGAAGCCTTTAGGCGTGAGGACGCTGCCGAACGGGCGCTTCTTGCCCGGCAGGGACTGGAGCATGAAGTTGACGCCGCGCAAGTCGCCCTGCTCCAGCAGAAGATCGGCGGTCAGGCGCAGCTTCGTGCCTACCGGAATCTTCTCCCACACGCCCACGGGGAACGAGAACTCCGCGTTGCCGTTGAACTTGAACTTCTCGCCGTCTCGCGCCGGGGCCGGCACGCCCTCCCAGATGCGCGTGACTCGCTTCACTTCGGGCGGCGTCCATTCCGCGCTGATCGTCTCCCCCTCGCCGCCCCAGAAGTTGACGGGCGTCACCGAGAAGCGGCACGTCTCGCCGGGCGTGAAGTAGCCGGCGGAAATGGTGGCGTCCGTCAGCGTCGCGCCGCGCGCATCGACCGGCAGATGGTATTCTCCGCGTGTCTCGCGGCGCGCGAAGGTGCGCCACGCGCCGTCCGCGCCGCGACGTGCCATCTCCAGGCGGTAGTGGTGCGTCGTCGCCGTGTTCGTCGCCGCGGGGAACGTCACGGCGAGCGACGAGAACGGCGTGTCGTCGACCTTGAACGACAGCTTTGCGCCCGCCGGAAACTGCGGCTTCGGACGTGACGCGCACAGGTGCTTCGGATCGTAGGGCGCGTTAGAGGGATCGTAGGGCCACGTCACAGTCCACGGCGCATCCGCGCCGATCTCGACGCCCTGCTGCAGCTCGAACCTCCTGAACACCGCGCGCGAGGCGTATACCTCCATCACGATGCAGCTCCAGTTCTGGAGCGTCGGAACCTGCCGTCCAACAAGATCGCCACCCCACTGCGCGAGGCACCCGACGCTCACGCTGGTGAATGCGCCCTGCCAGATGTTCTGCTCGTCGCGCAGGGAACCGTGCGCATGTCCGGTGATGTTGATCACCTGCGGGTACTTGGAGAGAATGCTGCGGCGGCCACTGCTGCCCCACGAGTACGAGTTCGCGGTGGTGCCCAGCGGCGGCACATGGTCGAAGATGAAGACCGGCTTGCCGGGGTTCGCGGCGCACGCCTTGGCGATCGTCGACTCGTATCGCTTGGCGTCCAGCCACTGCGGGAACACGAGGAACGTGAAGCCCTTGAGCGACACCTCGTCATAAGCCTCGTTCGGGATGCCCAGCAGCTCCTTTACCTTCGGGAAGGCGAGAAACGGGTTCTTGGAGTCGTCCTCGGGGTAGGCCATCCGGTCGTGGTTGGCCCAGACGTACAGCTCGCGCGGCGCCGTCGCTGGGTCTGGATAGGTCTCGCGCCTCACGGCGCAGTAGTGCGCGTAGCCTTCGGGGTAGAACTTGTCGGCGATGTCACCACAGTTCACGATCATCTCCACGCCGTGCTTCTTGAAGAGCCTGTACGCAAGTTCCACGCGCTCGCACGACTTTCTCGTCTTGCGCACATGCGTGTCAGTCACGAGCCCCACTTTGAAGATGGGCTTCCCGTCGTCCGCGATGGCCGGACACGCCGCCGCTGCCGCCAGTCCGCCAAGAAACCCCCGTCGGCCGATCGCCAACGGACCTGCAATGTCATGCATCATTGTCACTCTCCTGTTTTCGGCATTATCTTCGCCTTCACGCGCAGGCATCCGTTGGCTCGCGCCTCGTAGCGACGGTAGTGACCGTTCCGGTTGCCATACACGAGGCCGGTGTCGGCCATCGCACCGTTCGCCTCGTAGCGGCATGTCCAGCCGTCCAGCGACACGTCAACCGTCTTCTCTCCCGCGCGCACATCCGTCTTCCGCTCCCCGTCGAACTCGAAGACCGGCAGAACGAGCGCGAGCTCCCCTTCGCCGACGAGAACGATTTCGACGCCGTCGTCCGACACCTCGCATGAGAGGAGCAGCGGCGACGCCTCGCGCACCACTTCCACGTCCATCCTCGCCCTGCCGCGGGCGGCGAATGCCGTCAGGTTCCTATACAGCCCCTCGTAGGAATACCTCCACTTGCCGTCGTGCAGCCAGCCGGGCATGACGGCAAGCGTGGTCGCGTTCGTCAGGTCCAGCCCGTACTGCGGTTTCTTGGCGAACGGCACCGAGAGCGCAAGCGGCGGCGGCGCGCCGCGGCGCTGGATGCGGCCGATACCGCTGCCGTCGTAGTGGCCGTCGGCCGGCGCGTCGAACTGCGCGCAGTATTCGCCCGCCTTCAAGAAGGCCATGTGGAAGTCGGGCGTGGTGACGAACGTCGCCGCCTCGAAGTCCTCCGGCAGGTCGGCGTCGGGGATGGACTCGTCGGCGAACAAGTACGCCATCGAGGCCCACGAGCCAAGCGTGACCATGTACTTGTCGAAGTAGCCGTATCCCTCGCACCCGTAGCGGGAGTCGCGCGGGAAGCGGTTCTTCACGTGGTGGAGCGGCTTGGCCTTCGCCCAGTAGGCGAGGCTCTCCACCGCGCGCCGCGCCGCCGCGCGGAACCGTTGCGCCATGCGCATGTCGCCGCGATCCCTGAACCATCCTGCGTACCACTCGCAAACGGCGGCGACGAATCCCTCGTTGTGCAGGAACTGGTTGCTGCGTCCGCCGAAAGGCAGCTCGCCGGTTGTCGACTGCATCAGGAGGGTCGGCTCGGCGGACTTCAGGAACTGACTCTCCAGGAATTCGCGCGACGGTCCGTCGTAGCCGTAGCGCAGCGCCAGCATGAACTGGAGGCGCGTCACGCCGTCATACACGAGCGGCTGGTTCGGATCCTTGTACATGCCGTTAGCGTCGAAGAAGCGCAGCTGTCCGGCGAACTGGCGCTCCACGAACGCCGGGTCGCCGCCAAGCCCCGCGTGGCAGCGCAGCTGCTCGCTGGCGCCGGCGAAGATCGCCCAGTTGTGCGCCACCGGGTCGTCCGGCTTCGGGATGCACGTGTACGTGGACTTCGGCACGCAGCGCGCGATGCCGGCGCGCCAGGCGTCGGTCGTCTCCTTCGGGAAGATGCGCGCGCGCTCCACCTCGTAGAGGCAGAGTATAACCTCCTTCACCGTGAAGTCGTTGCCCACGCGCCCGCCGTTGCGCTTCTTCGCGGTCGCCATCTGCCCGCAGCACTCGTCCATCATCGCCTTGAATGTCGCCTTGTCCTCGGGCGAGGTCCGACGGCCGGCGGCAATGAGCAGGCCGAGGTTCGACGTGAGGCGCGGGAACCCGTGCTCCTGGATGCCCTTCTCGCGAATGTCCTTAAGGTAGGAGGCGATGTGGCCGGGAGAATAGGCGCCAACGGCCATCTCCACGACGTCGAGGTACTTCGACTTTGTGACCGCAACCGCGGTCGTTGCCATGGCGATGGCGGCGGCGGCGAGGATCGTCTTGCTGATGAGGCTTTTCATTTGCCCGCTAGTATGCCTAAAATCGGGCCGATTGTAAAGGCTGGTGATTGGCTGGAAGTTGGCGGGGGCGCATCTGCGTAATTCACCCATGCGTATTGAGTTTTGGAAACAACCAGAACA
>CAMPAF010000148.1 GCA_946631535.1 uncultured Verrucomicrobiota bacterium | reverse complement strand
GGATGAGCTGGGTGTCCATCTCCAACAAGAAGCTCATCGACCGCGGCATCCGCCTCCTGGTGGAGCTCGGCGGCGTGTCCTACGAGGAGGCCGCGCAGCGCCTGTTCGCCGCAGAGGAGTGGGTGCAGTCGCAGGACTGGACAGGCAAGGAGACGCCTTGCGCCGTGCAGGTGGCGCTGGCGGAGCTTCGCGCTTCCGGGGCGAAGAACGACGGTGCGAGCCCGAATGGGCTGGACGTCTGGCCCGCTCTCGACGCGTCTGACCAGCTCCTCTACAAGTCCATCCATGCGCCGCGCGTCGTGGCCGAGCAGCCCGCGCACACCCACAAGGAGATGGTGGTGATGCCGGACGGGGAGATCCGCTACTATGGACGTGACTTCGTGGACGGCGAGGTGCGCGGCGTGTATCTCTCGTCGCGCGACCGCGGCCTCTCGTGGAAGACCGTTCTTCGTCCCGATGGCGACCTGGGGCCGATGGCGAAGTGCCCGTGGGCGGACTACTACCTCTCTGTTGTGCCGCCTGCGAAGAAGGGAGGCTTCCTCAGGTGCGTGCGTTCCAAGGACGGTCCGACCGGCAAGGTGGCTGTGAAGTGGACCGACACCACCTCGCGCAGCCTTGCCTTCTTCCGGCCGATGCAGCCGCTGGAGAAGTCGCGGCGCTGGATCATGGCGGGGGCGCGGACGATCGACGGCGTAGCTCGCATCGCGCTCGCGATCTCGTCGGACGACGGGGAGACGTGGCGCGACGTAGTCGTCACGAACGCCGTATCCGCAGACCATCTGGTGTTCCACGACAAGTCGCTTCGCTGGAACAACGGCTGCTGCGAGCCGACCATAGTGGAGCTCTCGAACGGCGACCTGCTGATGGCCGTGCGTGCCACGTTCCGCCACCACTACCTCTACACGTCGAAGGACGGCGGCGAGACTTGGGACGGCCCGAAGCCAGCGCCGATGTTCTGCGCCTCCAACACGATGCCGACGTTCCTCAAGCTGAAGGACGGGCGAATCCTCTTCTTCTGGAACAACACCGAGCCGCTGCCGAAGCGCGATCCCTCCGAGTATCCGGAGCTGAACAGGAGCGAGCTCTCGGGACGGTCTGAGACGGTGTTCACCAACCGCGACGCGCTGCACGCCGCGATCTCAGAGGACGATGGCCGCACGTGGATCGGGTTCCGCGAGGTGGCGCGCAACGCGATACGCAACCGTGCCGACTTCCGCGAGTACGGCAACAGGAAGTGGCGCGAGATCGACAAGAGCGTCCACCAGACGCAGCCGATGGAGATGCCGGACGGCAAGATCATCCTGCCCTACGGTCAAGGATCGTCGTGCCGCATCTGCCTCTTCGACGTCTCATGGCTATACGAGACGGACCGATTCGAGGACTTCAAGGGCGGTCTCGACGGCATCTCCAACCACCTGTTCGTGAAGTCTCTTGCCGGCAACTTCCGCGGATGGAGCGGGCACTGCGCGTTCAACCGCGTGCCGGGCGCGCTGCTCGTCCGAGAGCCGGATACGGGTCCGAAGACCAGGCGCGAGGTGCTACAGCTCTGCCGCATCCGCGACGAGCGGCTCGTCTCCGACCGTCAGGGCGTGGTGTGGAACTTCCCGGCAGGACTGACTGGGCGTCTCGAGCTCGAGTGCCGCATCGACGGCGAAGGCTTCCAGCTGGCGCTCTGCGACCACTGGTTCAACCCGTGCGATGAGTTCGTGGGCGAGGAGTCGGCCGTGGCCGTGCCCGTGACGGCAGAGACGCTGGGCGGAAAGGGGACGTGGGCGAAGCTGTCGCTTGCGTGGGACTGGACGGCCAGGACCGCGACCCTCACGTGCGGCGGCCGCACGCGGACGTTCCAGCTCAAGACCGACGGCAAGTCGCCGTTCGGCCCGTCGTACATGCACCTTCAGACGCTTGCGGAGGGACACGACCCGAAGGGCGTGTACTTCCGCTCCTTCAGGAAGACCGCGAAATAGGCGAGCGTGCAGTGGGGAAGAGCTGGAAACTTCGCATCAGGCAGTTGTGGCGATGGGCATTCGCCACCTTTGCGGTGCTCATGGTGTACTGCCTTTGGAGCATCATTTCCTCTTCGGGGAAACCGGCAAGACCAGATGGCCCTAAAGACAAGAATCTCATTCTGGTGACCGGGTACTGCAACTGCCAGCAGTGCTGTGGCTGGGAGAGAAGCTGGTTCGGGTTCGGGCGTCCCGTCTACACGTACGGCCAGATGAAGGGAAAACCCAAGAAGGTTGGACGGACTGCGCGCGGCACTGTGGCGAAGAGGGGAACGGTGGCTGCGGATCCGAAGGTGTTCCCGTTCGGCACGCGGCTGGACATCCCCGGCTACGGCACTGGCGTCGTGGAGGATGTGGGCGGCGCGATCAGGGGGCGGCACATCGACGTGTGGTTCCCCACCCACGAGGAGGCGAAGCTATGGGGCCGCCGCGAACTGGCGGTAAAGCGCATAAGGCCGCATTGACGGGGGATGGCCCGATATGCTTTTCACAGAAGATGCAAGAGGTTCAACATGAATAAATCAACTGCTTGGATTCTTGCCGTCGTTTGTACTGCGGCGGCTTGCGGTGGCACACCGATTCGTCTGGTCGCGACGGATTTCGTGCGCGCCACCGGGAACCCGTCGCTCGTGACATGGGCGAAAGGTTCGGTGCACGTGCCGGTGTGGTCGTTGTCTGGCGGACAGACAGGACAGTCGATCGCAGCGCTCACGCCGCCGCTTCCGAGCGAGTGCACCGCGGTGCGGGTGGAGATGCAGGTGGTGAACGAGGATTCTGCCGCCACGAACACGTTCACGGACGTCTACCGCGCGCACATCGCGCAGGTGAAGGACGGACAAACGCTCGACATGGACGCGACTGTTGGCAAGCCTGTGCTCGCGCGCCTCTCCGCTCCGTGGAAAGTGCGCACCATCGTCATGGAATCGTACCGCAAGGTGACGCCGGGACTGCCCATTTCCTTGCGCATCCAGCGCGAGCCTGATGATCCTGGCGATACGTTCACAAGACCTGCGGGACTCATTTCCGTAACGGTAACGCCGCTTGATGCGCCAGCGCCTGCGTTCGTCGTCCAGGACGTGAAGGGCTACAACTCATGGCCTATGATCCAGACTGTCGGCAACCGTCTCGTCTGCACGTACAGCCGCGGAAGTGGGCACACGATTGGCGAGGGTTCGCGCGACGCCTACGCGCGCGTCTCGACAGACGGCGGTCGCACGTGGTCGCCAGAGGTCTGCTTTGCCGCCGATCCCAATGTTGGCGAGGTGATGATCGGGAAGGGGACAGACCTCGACGGAGCCGCGCTTTTCTGGGTACGGTGCATAGGGCGGCCACGTTCGCACCACGACCTCTACCGCACGATAGACGGTGTCAGGTTCGAGAAGATCGCGGAGCCTTCGCTAGACCCGTTTCCAATGCAGATCACCGATGTGTTCAAGCTGCCGGGCGGCAAGCTGATGTCGCTCTGGTTCGCCACGAACTATCGCCAGGGAGAGAAGTCTAGCTCATGGGGTACGCTCGCAAGCGCGGACAACGGCCGCACGTGGGAGCAGAAAACCGTTGAAACCGGACTTGAGAAAGGGGAGTTGCCCACGGAACAGTCGGCTGTGTACCTTGGGGGCGGACGCATACTTGCGATTGCCCGCACAGAAAACGGCGGTGCGTCGACGGCGTCGCAGTTCCAGCTGATGTCTACTGACGACGGTACCACCTGGACGCGCGTGCGCACGAACATCCGCGACGTGCAGGCCTCGACGCCAAGCCTTGTCCTGGATGCCGATAGGGGGCTTGTCTACAACTACTACTACGAGCGTGGGCGTGGCGTAATCAAGCGGCGCGTCGCACGGGTGGAAGATGTCTGGAACGATCCTCTTTCTTGGCCGGACGGTGAAGGCGTAGCCATCGGCAACGAGGAGCGCCCGCACGATGCGGGGAACGTGAACGCGGTCGCATTTGGTGGCCGGCACTATCTCGCGTATTACAGCGGCACGCGTTCGGACACGACGGTGTTTGTCGCCACGGCCGCATTGCGCGAGTCTGTTGACGGAGCGTCCGTGCGCAGGCCAATGGTCTTGCTTGTGATGCTGGACGGCGCGCGTGCCGACGCCATCGACACGGCGCGCATGCCGGCAGTGCAAAGCGTGCGTAACGGCGCATGGGCGCCCGGCTACGCGGGCGCGTGGTCTCTCTTCGGGCAGAACGTGCCCGACGCGCGACCGTCCAGCGCCGCGAACCACACGGCCATATCCACCGGTGTCAACGCCGCCAAGTCGCGCGTATTCAGCAACGGCCAGACAAAGGACGGCGACTACGCCCATTGGTCTACGTGGCTCATGCGCGTGACAGGGAAGGTGCCGGGCACGAAAGGGCTCTTCATCTTCTCGTGGGGCGAGGGCAAGCAGTATCCCAGCGCGCAGAACGTGCAGTTCATCCACGACACCGACGCGAACAACGGAAAGACCATCGCCAAGATACTTGCGTCCCCCGACGCGCCGGACGCGATCCAGTACTTCATCGACCTGCCAGACCACGGCGGCCACTCCGCAGGCTTCTATCCGTTCAGCAAGAACTACCTGCATTCGCTGTACACTAGCGACACGTACATCGCCGCGGCGCTCGCGGCAATCAGGAGCCGCCCTACGTTCAAAGACGAAGACTGGCTTGTGATGGTTACGTCCGACCACGGCGGCTATGCGCGTTCCCACGGCATGTGGGGCGGCCAGGCATGCACGATCCCAGTCATTCTCTCGGGGCGCAACATCCCCTCTGGCCGCCTCGTCGGCGCGCCACGCCACTACGACCTCACGGCGACCGCGCTCGCGCATTTTGGGCTGGATCCGGTAGAGCTAAATCTCGACGGGCATCCTCTCGCGAAAACCGCTAAAGACTGTTTGCGCCCTCTCAAGGACGGCCTTGCGGCCTACTTGGCAGCCGGCGGCAAGCCGCTTGGCATACGCAAGGTGGAAGGCAGCGATAAGCTCGCGTTCGAGAACGGCGGCGACTTCGCCGTGACGCTATGGGCGCGTCTGCCGGCCAAGCAGGAAGGCGATCCGGTCATCTTCTCCAACAAGGACTGGAGGAGCGGAGCGAATCCGGGCATAGCGCTCGTCGCGTCCAAGGCGACGGACGGAGTGAAGGTCCCGGGGGTTTGCCTCAACGCAGGGCGTCCTGACAAGGGCCGCATCGACCTGGGCACCTTCGACATCGAACCTGGCCAGTGGGCGTTCTACGCAGTCGTGCGCAACTCTGAAGGCGTCATCATCGTCTACCAGGGACGAGCGGACGGGCGGTTCAACTGGCTCTGCGCTCCGGCTTCAGACATAGTCGTGAAGAGCGGCCTGCCGTTCCACATCGGGCAGGACGGGACGGGCGCCTACAGGTGCCCGCTAAATGGCGACGTTGATGACTTCGCGCTATGGACTCGCGCCCTTTCGCACGAGGACTTGCGAAAGATATTCGAGGCCGGACGGCAGGGGCTTCCGCTCGGCGAGCTGCTCTGACGGCGGCTACACGGCAACAGGCACGAGGCGCACGTCGCCGGGAGCGCACGGCAGCGCGAATGATATCTTGCCGCCGCGCTGCTTCTTGTCGTGACGCATGATCTCCGCGAGCGAATCGAACGTGATGCCATCAGGCAGCGCAGTTGGGAGTTTCGCCTTCGCGAACGCCGCAGCCACGGTGTCGGGCCAGTCCGCCGGCGCGAGGCCTAGCCGCACCGCGAGACGCGCCTCCTCCACCGTGCCGATCGCGACGGCCTCTCCATGCTTAACCGAGAAGTTTGTGGCGATCTCGAGCGCATGGGCGACGGTGTGGCCGAGGTTCAGCTTGGCGCGGACGCCTTTCTCCTTCGCGTCTTCCGTGACGATCTTGACCTTTACGGCCAGGGAACGCGCGACCGACGGGTCATCCAGCAGGCCTGGGTCGGCGATAAAGGCGTGCTTGATAGTCTCAGCCATGCCGCATGCTAACTCGCGCGGCGGCAGGGTGTCGAGCGTCGCCGTGTCGGCCAGGACGAACGTGGGCGAATGGAACGCGCCCACCATGTTCTTGGCCTCGGGCAGGTCGCAGCCCGTCTTGCCGCCGGTCGACGCGTCCACCATCGCGAGCAGCGAGGTAGGGACGTTGATCCAGCGCATGCCGCGCATCCAGCTGGCGGCTGCGAAACCCGTCATGTCGCCCGTCACGCCCCCGCCGACGGCGACGGCGAAGTCGCTTCGCCCCAGCTCTGCGGCGAGGAACGCGCGCCATATGGACATGACAGTGTCGATCGTCTTCGTCTCTTCGCCGGCGGGGATCGTCAGAGCCGTCGCGGAGAATCCGGACTTCCGCAGCGATGCGAGGACGCGTTCGCCGTAAAGGGGGAAAGTGTTGGTGTCTCCGACAACTACGGCTCGTCCGCCCAGCTTGCGCGCAGCCGCCCATGCGCCGACCGTGTCGACGAGGCCACGGCCCACGAATATGTCGCTGGGCTCGTCGCCGGAGTCGATCGCGAAGTGCGCGACGGGGCGCACGGCGAAGGAGTCGTAGTGAGGTCCGCGCGTGGCTAGCAGGCGGTCCACCTTCTCGGCGGCGTCGGCGAGCGGGCGCGTTCCGGCCTGGGACGCGATTCGCGCCTTAAGGACGTCGGCCGGGACGTCGAGGCAGACGACTTGCCCGTGCGACTCGGCGAGCGTGCGGCACGCGGGGTCCAGCAGCGCGCCGCCGCCGAGCGCGACAACGTGCCCTGGAGCGGCACAGGCCGCCTCGAGAGCGGCTCGCTCGCGGGCGCGGAACCCGGACTCGCCCTCTTCGGAGAAGATTGCGGGGATTGACTTGCCGTCTGCCGCCTGCACGATCGAGTCGTCAAGGTCCTCGAAAGGGGCGGAAAAACGCCCGGCAAGAAGCTTGCCGAGCGTCGTCTTGCCGCTCCCGGGCGGCCCGTAGATGAATATCGTCTGCATCAGGCGTCTGCCTTGATCGTGTTCTGCGCCTCGTTGACGCGCATCTTCCGGCCCATGACTTCCTTCTCGCTCATCTCGGCGATGGCCTTCTCGGCCTCGGGACGGTTCGGCATGACCACGAATCCAAAGCCCTTGGACTTGTTGTTGAAGCGGTTCGTGACCACGCGCGCGGAATCGACCTTGCCGAACGCTTCGAATGTCTTGCGAAGGGCATCTTCGGTCATGTCGTAGCTAAGGTTGCCAACGTAGATCTCCACGCTGCCGGCGGGAATCGGTGTGCGGGGTTCCGGCGGACGGACCGCGCGGCGGGGCTGCTGCGCCGGCTGCTTCTTGGCGGCGCCTTTCTTGCAGGCGCAGGCTGCCTTGCCGCGGCGCCCGACGAAGAAGCCGGCGATGAATCCGC
>CAMPAF010000147.1 GCA_946631535.1 uncultured Verrucomicrobiota bacterium | reverse complement strand
TGGTCGTGAACGACCTCCTCGCGCCCGCGAAGGGACACGTGAAGGTGACGGAGGCCCGCACGGGCCAGGTCGTGCTCGAGCGCGACTACGAGGCGGCGGCGAACGCCGTGACCGACCTCGCGTCCGTCACGTGGGACGGGCAGGGGATGTTTGTCATTGAATATACGGTGGATGACGGACGCGCGGGAGCGCGTCCCTCCCGTGCTGAGACGTTCCGCACGCACTACCTGCACGGCGAGCCGCCGTTCAAGTGGTCGGACTACGCGAAGTGGATCGGCGCATTCTCAGGATGCCAGTTTTAATGGCGGCACAGATCGTCAGACAACTACAATCTGTGCCCGTGACGGCTTGGCGATGCCGTGGTACTCCGATTGGCCCGGCGTGCCGCCGCCGCTTTACTTTCGCGCTTTACTTCGCGGGAAGGAAATGCTATCATGCCGCTGTTCGCAAAGGAGAATGCCATGACTTCAACCATATCGGTCAAAGGACAGGTGACGATTCCCGCCGAGGTGCGCAGATTGATGCATCTCAGGGCGGGCGACAGCGTGTCGTTTGTTTTTGTCTCTGACAACAGGGTCGAGATGATCGGCTCCTGTAATCCCATCAAGCGGTTGAGGGGAATTGTTCCCAAGCCTTCGAAGCCTGTGTCTGTGGCGCAAATGCAGCGGGCGGTTGGGACGGGGGGATGGCGGTGATTGGGCTTGACACGAACGTGCTTGTACGCTATCTCGTTCAGGACGATCCCGTGCAGTCGGAAATCGCCAATTCGATCATGGAGAATGAGATATCGCTTGAAAACAGAGGCTTTGTCTCATGCGTTGTGCTGTGCGAGGTGGTTTGGGTGCTCAAACGGGCATACAGGCAGCCGAAGTCTAGGCTGCTTGAAGTGATACGGTTGATGTTTGAAACTGATGCCATTGAAATCGAGCGACGTGCGGAGGTCTGGCGAGCATACAGGGCATTTGTGCAGGGTGATGCCGATTTCTCGGATTATCTCATAGCCGAGGTCGCGCATTCACATGGTGTGGACAAGGTCTACACTTTTGATACGTCGTGCGCCGATTCTGGTTATTTCCAAGTTCTAACGAGTTGATGTTTCTCATTGTGAGTACAGATTAATCGAATGCACAAAGGAGCTCTGACATGAGCAACGCGATCAAGGCAATCGTCTGCGACTTCGACGGCACGTTCTCAACCTTGCGGTGCGGGTGGGAGACCGTGATGAAGCGCATGATGATGAAATACCTGCCCGACGAGGCGTGGATCGACTCATTCATCGGCGAGACGACGGGCGTGCAGACCATCCTCCAGATGAAGGGGTTCCTGGAGGAGGTTAAACGGCGGGGAGGGTCGCGCTGCCGCGCGACCGCGGCGGACGCGCAGCAGCGCGTCCCTCCCGCGGCGGGCGCAATAAATTGTGCCCCTCCCGACGATCCGTGGTTCTACAAGAACGAATACAACGACATGCTGATGGAATCCGTGGCCGTGAAGCGCGACGAGGTGCTGGCGGGCAAGGTTCCGGCTGCGACCTACCACGTGCCGGGCGCGATCCTGTTCCTGCAGGCGCTCAAGACGCGCGGCGTGAAGATATATTTCGCGAGCGGCACCGACCAGGCGGATGTGCGGGCTGAGGCGGCGGCGCTAGGGTTCGCCGGCTTTGCGGAGGACATCGCGGGCGCGCTGCCGCAGAGCGAGTCCTGCGCGAAGGAGGCGGCGTTGAAGCGCCTCGTGGAGCAGGCGGGCGTGGCGCCGGAGGAGCTGGCGGTCGTCGGCGACGGCAAGGTGGAGATCGCCCTCGGCAAGGCACTCGGCGCGCGCACGATCGGCGTCGCCACAAATGAAACGAACTTCTCGATCCTCAACGCGGCGAAGAAGGAGCGGCTGGAGAAGGCGGGGGCGGACATGCTCGTGGGCGACTTCCGCGACCTGCGACCCATTCTCGAATTCCTCGGCCTCGGCGCGAACCCGTCGCTGGCGTTCGACAAGATCAAGACCTACGACGCGCACGACCGTACGAATCTCGTGACGATTGAGTCGATGTTCCGTCCGGGCGTCGATCCCGTGCCGGAGTGGACGGACGACGGCTTCGACGAGCTGGTGGAGCGCGTGGCGGCGGCGCGGAAGAACGGCCGCCCGGTCGTGTTCTCCATGGGCGCGCACGTGATCAAGAACAACATGTCGCTCTACCTCATCGACTTGATGGAAAAGGGGATCATCACGCACATCGCGGGAAACGGCGCATGCTCCATCCACGACTTCGAGCTGGCGTATCTCGGCGGCACTTCGGAGGACGTGCCGACGGCCATCGAGGACGGTTCGTTCGGTATGTGGGAGCAGACGGGCCGCTGGATGAACGAGGCGATCCAGCAGGGCGCGGCGGCGGGCTACGGCTACGGCGAGTCGCTCGCGCGCTACATCGACGCGCACAAGGAGCGTTTCCCGTACCGCGAGCAGTGCGTCCTCTACAAGGCGTGGACCTTCGGCATCCCCGCCACGTACCACATCGCGCTCGGCACGGACATCATCCACCAGCACCCGATCGTGGACTTCGGCGCGATCGGCGTCGCCTCGGGACGCGACTTCCACACGATGTGCAACGCGATCTCGCAGCTGGACGGCGGCGCGTTCCTCAACTTCGGCTCGGCCGTGATCGGCCCGGAGGTGTTCCTCAAGGCGCTCTCCATCAGCCGCAACCTCGGCCATCCGACGTTCAAGATCACGACGGCGGACTTCGACCTCAAGCCGCTCGGCGACTACCGCTGCAAGATCGGCTACGAGGATCCGAACTACTACTATCGCCCGCGGAAGAACATCGTGAACCGCCCCGTCTCGTGCGGCGGCAAGGGCTGGCACTTCGTGGGCGACCACAAG
Organism: uncultured Verrucomicrobiota bacterium; assembly: GCA_946631535.1. The sequence continues at coordinate 4,528 of CAMPAF010000147.1, read as the reverse complement.
GCCACCATCGCCAACCTCTGGAAAGGTCTCTGTGCACAATCTTGACGGGAGGGTCGCGCTCCTGCGCGACCGAGAAAGGAAAACAACTATGAAATACGACTTGAGCAAACTGGGCAATGGGCGGGTCGGCGTGATCGGCGACTTCTGCCTCGACGTGTACTGGCATGCGGACATGACGAAGAGCGAGCTCTCGCGCGAGACGCCGCACTTCCCGCTGCCGATCGTGCAGGAGCGCCTCTCGCCCGGCGGCGCGGGCAACGTTGTGGCCAACCTGCTGGCGCTCAGGCCGAAGAAGGTCCACGCCATCGGCGTGTTCGGCGCCGACTGGCGCGGCGCCGCGCTGAAGGACCTCTTGAAGAAAGCCGGCGCGGACATCTCGGGCGTTGTCACGGACCCGGATCGCGTGACGAACACGTACATCAAGCCGCTGCGCAAGGGCTATGCCGACAACGTGGTGTACGAGGATCCACGCCTCGACTTCACGAACTACGGGCCGCTCGCCGCCGCGACGGAGGCTAAGCTTCTGAAGGCGCTTGATGCCGTGGCGAAGAAGGTGGATGTGTTCTGCGTGTGCGACCAGATGCCGTTCGGCTGCATCACCGAGGCGGTGCGCACGCGCATCTGCGAACTTGGCGCGACCGGGCTGACGGTGATCGTGGACAGCCGCGACCGGATCGGGCTCTATTCCAACGTCATCGTGAAGCCGAACGAGATCGAGGCGTCGCGCGTGTTCAAGGGGAAGGTCAAGCCGACGGACTTCGAGAAGCTGGCGAAGCTGCTGGAAGTCCGTACGGAACGTCCGGCGATCGTGACGGCGGGCGAGAGGGGGTGCTACGTCTCGGAGGGTGCGTGCGTGACGCACGTGCCGGCGTGCAAGGTGACGGGCGAGATCGACTTCTGCGGCGCGGGCGACACGTTCCTCTCGTGCCTCGCGAGCGCGACGGCGGCGGGGTTCGCGCTCACTGACGCCGCCGCGCTCGCCTGCGCGGCATCTGCCGTCACGATCAAGAAGCTCAAGACTACGGGTACGGCCACTCGCGCCGAGCTGGCTGCGCGCCTGGCGGAATAAGGAGACACGAATGAGCTCAATGCTGATGATAGCTGCGGCGATCTTGTCGCTAAACGGCGAATGGCAGCTCAAGGGGTGGCCCACTCCTGACAGGGGAAGCATCCGCACTCTCGACGAGGTGCCGGCGGAGACGATCTCCGTGTCCGCGAAGGTGCCGGGCTGCTACGAGCTGGACCTCTGCGCGGCTGGGATGCTGTCGGACCTCTTCTACGCGAATAACCAGTACGCGGTGCGGAAGTACGAGGGGCACCAGTGGCTCTACTCGCGGAAGTTCTCGCTGGGGAAGATGTCGCTCGACGAGAAGGCGTTCCTCGAGTTCGACGGACTCGACACGCTGTGCGACGTGTTCGTGAACGGGCGCAAGGTGGGTGAGGCGGCGGATATGTTCATCCCGCACGCGTTCGACGTGACGAAGCTCGTGCGCGAGGGGGAGAACGATCTCGCCGTCCTATTCCGCTCGCCGGTGGTCGAGTCGCAGTTCAGCGAAATCGCGGCGATCGGCAATGCGGGGTCCACCTCCGAGCTCGAGGCGTTCCGCAAGCCCGCGCACATGATCGGCTGGGACATCCTGCCGCGCTTCGTCTCGGCGGGCATCTTCCGCGACGCGCGCGTGGTGGTGCGCCGGACGGAGCGCATCCGCGACTTCTTCTGCGCGCAGCTGGACATCGACGTCGAACGGCGTTCCGCGCAGTACATGCTCGACCTCCGTCTGGAGGGCCCGTTCCGCCGCCTCGACACGTCGGAGATCGAGGTGACGGTGTCGCGGAAGGGCAAGGTCGTCGCGCGCCCGCGCGCCCGGGTGTTCCACTGGACGCCGCGTCTCCGCTTCGGCATCAAGAACGCCGACCTCTGGTGGCCGCAGGGATTCGGCGAGCCCGCGCTCTACGACGTGAAGGTGGCATGGCGGGACATCGCCACGAAGGAGGTCCTGTCGGAGAAGTCGTTCCGCCTCGGCGTGCGAAAGGTCGACTTCATCCTCTCCGACTACGACATCGCCACGAAGAAGCCTGGCGAGATGAAGTTCGTCGTGAACGGCAAGCCGTGCTTCATGCGCGGGACGAGCTGGGTGCCCGTGGACGCTCTCCACTGCCGCGACAAGGACCGCATCATCCCCACGCTCGAGCTCGTCCGCGAGGCGAACTGCAACATGATCCGCGTGTGGGGCGGAGGGCTGTACGAGCCGGAGATGTTCTGGGACTGGTGCGACGAGAACGGCGTGATGGTGTGGCAGGACTTCTGCTTCGCCTGCACGCAGTACCCGCAGAACAACGCGGCCCTGCAGGAGCTGCTGCGCACGGAGACGATCGATGTGGTGAAGCGCCTGCGCAACCACGCCTCGCTCGCCCTCTGGTGCGGCAACAACGAGAACGACTCCGTGTTCCGCCTGGGGCCGTGGAAGGCGTATGGCGCCGATCCGAACAAGGACGTGTTCTCGCGCCACATCCTGCCGGAGGTGCTGCGCGAGTTCGACCCAACACACCCGTACCTGCCGAGTTCGCCGTACGTCGACTCGGACGTGGTGGCGGGGCGGACCCTTTCCGTGGAGGGGCACTACTACCGGCGCTGGTGGAAGGGCGAGCTGTTCACCGCCACGCACGAGAAGTTCTACAGCGAGTTCGGCTGCCACGGCTGTCCGTCGGTGGAGTCGATCCGCCAGATGTTCTCGCCGGAGTGCCACGAGCCGTTCGTGAGTCCGAAGGAGAAGAACGTGATGTGGAACGTGCGGTACGTCCCCTACGTGCCCGGCGAGTACCTCTCCAACGAACTCGTGCCGGGCGAGCCGCCGCCGGGCGTGTTCGAGTTCAACGACCAGTGGGTGAAGCGCGGCGTGTGCGTGTTCGAGAACTACCTCGCGCGCAGCAAGTTCGTGGGCTGCCGCAACCACCGCATGGTGCTCCAGATGCACATGCTCTTCGGCGACATAGAGACCGACCTCGAGGGGTTCGCGCTCGAGAGCCAGTGTGCGCAGGCGGAGGGCATGAAGTTCATCGTCGAGCACTGCCGCTCGCGAAAGTTCGAGAAGAAGACCGGCATGACCTGGTGGAACATGCGCGACGGATGGCCGATCATCTCCGACTCGGTGGTGGACTACTACGGCCGGCGCAAGCTCGCGTACGAGTACATCAAGCGCGCCCAGCAGAACGTGCTCGTGATTGTGGACGAGAACGGTGACGTGCTCGTTGTGAACGACCTCCTGCGTCCTGTGAAGGGCCATGCGACGCTCACCGACGCCGAGACCGGAAAGACCTTCTTCGACGGCGACTTCGCGTGCGGCGAGAATGCCGTCGCGAAGGCCGGCGCGATCCAGCTCTCCGGTCAGGGCGTCGTGAAGATCCGCTACACGGTGGATGGCAAGGAATACGCGAGCCACTACCTCTACGGCGGTCCCGCGCAGAGGTACGTGGGCGAAAAGAAGATCAAGTTCGCGGACTATCGCCGCTGGATGGGGCTGTAGCGCGACCTGAGGCAAATATGCTATACTTGAACCGTTTCCACTAACCATAAAAGGAACAGACATGAGAAAGTTGCTGATATCTTCGTTGGCCCTGGCGGCCACAGTCGTCGCGTTCGGCGCGAAGCCCGACGCCGAGGGATTCGTCTCGATCTTCAACGGGAAGGACCTCACCGGATGGATCGGTGCCACGAACACGTACGTCGTGGAAGAGGGTGGCGTGCTTGCATGCCGTCCGCCCATCGACGGCAAGCAGGGCGGCGGCGGCAACCTCCTCACCGCCAAGGAGTACGACAACTTCATCCTCCGCTTCGAGTTCTGCATGCCGACGAACGCGAACAACGGGCTCGGCATCCGCACGCCGTCGCCCAACGTCGATGCTGCCTATCACGGCATGTGCGAGCTACAGATCCTCGACGACGGCGGCGACAAGTACAAGACGCTGAAGCCGTACCAGTACCACGGATCTGTCTACGGCATCGTCCCATCGTTGCGCGACAACGTTGGCAAGCAGATATGGGGCAAGGACAAGAACTTCGCCGGCAACGGCTCGTACCTGCGCAAGCCGGGCATGTGGAACTTCGAGGAGGTGCGCGTGATCGGCAGCCGCATCCAGGTGATCCTGAACGGCATCATGATCGTCGACGCCGACGTTGCGAAGATCAAGGGCGACGGCACCGACACGCCTGACGGGAAGAAGCATCCCGGCCTGCACCGCACCAAGGGCCACATCGGCTGGCTCGGACACGGCCATCACGTGCAGTGGCGCAACATCCGCATCAAGGAGGTCTCGGCCAAGTACGTGGTCGGCTCCGATACTGTCAAGAAGTGCCCGGCAGGGTTCACGCAGCTCTTCAACGGGAAAGACCTTACGAACTGGAAGGGCGTGACCACCGCCGAGAAGTTCGACAACCCGAAGGTCCGCCAGGCCGCGACGCCCGAGAAGCGCGCGGAGATGCAGAAGATCGCCGACCAGGGGATGATCGACCACTGGCACATCCGCGACG
>CAMPAF010000146.1 GCA_946631535.1 uncultured Verrucomicrobiota bacterium | reverse complement strand
CGGGATGGATGTCGATGCCCGTCTCGGAATGGGCGATCTCGCTCATCACGCGCGGGAGGATGGGCACCTGCAGGCTGTGGAGCGTGTGGGCGATGCGGTGGACTGTGATGGCGCGGAAGCCGGGGTAGGCCATGACGACCTCCATCTTGCTGATGGCGGCGGGGTCGCCCTCGTAGGCCGCGGCGATGTCCTCCTGGAGCGTCTTGTGGATCGCGGGCAGCTCGGCCATGAATATCTCGGCCAGCGTGCGCGCGCGGGCGGCGTTGGCCTCAACGGACATGTCCACGCCCTTTTCCCTGCACTCGTAGCGGAGCACCTGGAGTATCTGCTCCTCGATCTCGGCGGCGATGCGCGCGAAAAGCCGCTCCACGTGCTCGTGGCACTGCCCGTGCGGCACGGGGCCGTGCCCGTGGCAGCCCGGGAAGAGCAGCGAGAAGATGTCCTGCAGCGTGGCGGCGACCTGCGCCGATCCGGGCAGGTTCACCGTCTCCGCCATGTTTGCGAGCGCACACTCCTGGCAGGGGAGGAAGTTCTTTGCTAGATCCTTGATGTCCATGTGGGTGAATAGTATAGCATAATCTTTCGCCTTGCCGCGGGGGCGGGAAACTGCTAAACTTCTTGACATGAAATTGTCAGGGCCAAAGGACAGGTCAGGCCAGGCGGCGCTCGAATACATCCTCGTGTTCGTGGCGCTGATCGCGGTCGTGTGGGCCTTGGAGTATTTCGTGTCCGCCGCGCGCCGGGGTGCCCAGCAGACGGCGGAAATGGTCACAAGCGACTATCCGTGACGGCAAAGCCCGGAGCGGAAGGAAGGAGAAACGGAAATGATGAAGCGCAAGAGCAAGAAGGGCCAGACGATGGTTGAGTACATCATCATCGTGGCGTTGATCGCGATCTCGCTGATCGCGGTGTTCACGTACTTCGGCAAGGCGACCGCCAAGAAGGTGGCTGGCGCCACCGAGGCGATAGACAGCGACCTCGGCAGCCAGGCGAAGTCGGCAGTCGAGTCTATCGAGAATCCGGCCGACCCCAAGAACATCAAGGAACTGGGCAACTGAGATGTCCTCCGCACGCAATTACGGGCGTGCGCACAAGGCAGGGCAGGCGATGGTCGAGTCGATCCTCGTCCTGTTCTTCCTGTTTCTGGCGTTCTACACCGTCTTCCAGTTCGCGGACAACTTCCGCGCGAAACTGCTGGTCGACTACGCGGCTAGCCGCGTGGCGCGCGCCCGCACGGTGGGCATGAACGACTACATGCTTGAGAAGACGGCGGACATCGCCACTATGGCCGCTGCGGGGGAATGCTACACGAAGACCGACTCTGGCAAGCGTCCTTCCGCCCGCGGGCTGATCAGCCGATCCGGCGACTACCTCGCGTGCGAGTACGGCGCGCAGGCGCGCCAGGTGCTGGACTTCGAGCTGTGGCGCAACGGCAAGACCCAGACCGTCTGTCCGCTTACGGGCTCCAAGCTGACCGCCCACGTCATCCAGCTGCGTCCGCAGTTCTTCGACCTCGGAAGCTACCTTTCCGGCACGCCGCCCATGGAGAAGGACGACGCGCCACACGCGCGCATCGAAGGCGAGTACAGCATCGAGGCGCACTATCCGGACTGGATCGAATGATGGAGCGTCGCGCTTCCAGATCGGGGCAGGTCGTCCTCATCCTCGCTTTCATCCTGCTGGGGCTCGTGTTCCTGTTCCTGATGGCATCGGACATCTTCCTCGCGGTCCGCAACAAGAACCGCGTCCAGAACGCGGGCGACGCGGCGGCGCTCATGGCCGCGCGCTGGCAGGGCGTGACGCTGAACCTGATCGGCGAGCTGAACCTGATGCACCTCGCGGCGGCTTGCGAGACGAACGTCGAGGCCATGGCGGGCATCGTCGCGCTCCAGGAACGGCTTGCGATAGCGTGCCCGATGGTCGGCTTCTGGGCGGCGAACGAGACCGCAAAGCGCAACGGCGCGCCGGTGGACGAGGAGATGACGGAGATCGTGCGCTACGCCGCGCGCGCGGCCGACACGTACTCGAGCCCGACGTGGCAGGAGAAGGGCGCCGACTACGCGGCCATGCTGCGCATGATCGCCGCCGACGGCGTGGCGGCCGGCGCGGACAACGCCCGCCTTCTGCCTGCTGCGACCGTCGATGGAGGGCATCCGCTCTACGACCGCATATTCTACATGGCGGCGGATTCGAAGAACTGGCCGGCGATATGCAGGCACGTCTTCAGGTGCAACCACTCCAAGGCGGCATCGACCTTGCTCTCGTGGCCGGGCTGGGGAGACATTCCCGACGCCGTGGTGAGCAACGACATGGTGAACAGCGAGTTCTTCGGCGTGTACGTGCAGCGAGCCAACTGCGACTTCGCGGCTGGTGGTGCCGCAGGCGAACTGGTCGCGGTCGCGGCGGAGGTCGGGCTCGGCGACATCGTCACGCGCGAGGCGCTAGATGCCAGCCCCGTCGTGGGGACGTTCCCGTGGTACCTGTACGATGTCGGACAGTGGCGCGACTGGGGCGAGCTGGACAGGGGAGGTTCAACCCGTTTCCCGCTCATGGGAGCGGTGAAGCAGCGCTACGACGTGCTGGGCGCAGCGGCGGCATGCCGAGTGCGCGACCTGCTGCCCACTCTCACCGAGACCGGCTACACGAACGTCTTCACCTGGACCGCAGCCGCGAAGCCGTTCGGCGACGAGGACGGTCGGCGCGTGATCGACGTGATGCCTGGCGTGCCGCTCGTCTTGCCGTCCTTCAAGTTCGTTCGCCTCATACCGCTAGGGGGCGTTGGAGAGTCCAACCTCGGCTCCGCCGACAACGACTGGCTTGCGCACGTGCGCGAGCACGTTCCGAACAAGATACGCGTTCCTGGTTGCCCATACTGCCGGATCCTCGACAAGTGGGACGAGCCGGGCTACGCGCGCGAAGGCGGCGAGTACCTGATGCATCATGCGCACGACGAGGTGTGCGAGCCGCCGACGAGCGGACACGGCGAGGGAGGAGGCACCCACTATGCGCACTAGCAAGATCGGCCAGGCGGCGATCGAGTTCGCGATAGGCGTGTTCGTTTTTTCGCTCATCCTGTCGGCGCTCATCGGGTTCGCGCCCGTGTACCTCAAGAACATCCAGCTGCAGAGCGAGGCGCGCTGCGATGCCGGCATCTCCGCGCTCGGAGCGACAGAGGGGTCGGACGACCTGGGCGGTGCGGCGGCGTTCACGTCGCGCGCCCATCCGGCGGTGGCGGCAGAAGCGGCAGACCCGTGGACGTACCCGATAAGGAACCTGCCGGACGAGATTCGATTCGGCGAATGGAACGGCGACGCGGTCTCTGCCGGTCGGCTGATTCCAGGCGGCAGGAAAAAGGACTTCCGTTTCAGGATGTTCGCAGGGGGTACCATGCTTGTCAATGACGAGGGCACGCTGTCCGAGGAACTTTACATGCCTGCGATGGGCGGGCTCAAGACTGTGGGAGGCGACAGATGAAGGTTGCGGTCCTGCTGCTCTCTGCGGTCATCGGCACGTGGTTCTGGCAGCGCCCCGTCTCGAGCGGGCGGCTGGCGGCCTGGCCGGCGTCGATGCCTGCCTTCGCAAGCGGCATGCCAGACAGCGCGTATGCGACAAAGGGCGGCGGCACGTTCGTCTGCACGACGGTGCAGGGCGGGCGCGACGAGGCGTTGGCGCGTGCGCGTGCAGCGTTCGTCGAGGCAGGATGGTCGGTGGCGCCTGTCCGCACGCGCGACATGCTCATGTTCGTGCGCGGGGACCTGGTGGCGGCAGTCCTTGCCGAGGAGCTTGCCGCCGGTACGCGCATGACGGCAATTCAGCGCAAGTCCGGTCTCTGACCAAGCTTAAAAGCCCACCGCCCGCGATTCGCGTGGGAATGTAGATGAGGATAAATTTCATAAAAAGGAAACAACCATGACAACTGATAAAAACAACTTTTGCAATCTGGGCGCAACTGCGCCCAGATTCCAGAACGCCGCGCGGTTGCGCGGCGAGAAAAAGATGTTGTTTTTACAAGTTGTTGCGGTTGTTTCCAAAAGAACTTACAGGCAAGGAAGATAAGCGATGAAGCGAATGACCACGATCTGTTGCATCCTTGGCGCTTCGGTGACGACGTTGGCGGCGGAGGGCTTCACCCTCGTCTCGCCGACCGTGCGTGCGCGCGTGGTGGTTGGCCAGGGCGAGCCGGGCTACGTGTTCCGCGCCGCGCAGGATCTCACGAACGACGTGAAGAAGATCACCGGCGTCGACCTCGCGCTCGCGCGCGGCGGAACGGCGCGTCCAGGCGACATGTCGATCGCCACGGCGCCGCGCGACGAATGGGAGGCGTACGAGGTGACGGTGAAGGACGGCGTACTGTCCGTCGCGGGCAGCGACGCGCGCGGCACGATGTTCGGCATCTACGACTTCATCGAGCGCTACCTCAAGGTCGATCCGCTTTCGTTCTGGAACGGGACTCCGTACCCGAAGTCGGACACGCTCGCGTGGGAAGGGGTGGAAATCCGCCAGGCGTCCCCGACGTTCAGGTTCAGGGGGTGGTTCATCAACGACGAGGACCTCCTCACGGCGTGGATGGAGTCCGGCGGAAAGCGCTTCATCGACTATCCGTTCTATTCGGACGTGGTCAATCCCGCCGCGATGGAGCTAGTGGCCGAGGCGCTCGTGCGCTGCCGCTACAACCTGATCATCCCGGCGAGCTTCATCAACATCATGAACCCGCCGGAGGCGAAGCTCGTGGACATCTGCGCGGCGCGCGGCGTGTACCTCTCCATGCACCACGTGGAGCCGATGGGCGTGAGTGCGTTCACGTTCTTCAAGTACTGGAAGGATCGCGGCAAGGACCTGAAGTATTCCTACTATAGCAACCCGCGCGAGATCGAGGAGGTGTGGCGCGCGGCGGCGGAACGCTGGGCGAAGTACCCGAACGTCATCTGGCAGATCGGCCTGAGGGGCATCGCCGACCGTCCGATGTGGCGCTCCGATCCCGACACGCCGAAGGACGACGCGGCGCGCGCGCGGATCATCTCCGACGCGATGGCGAAGCAGGTGGCGATCCTCGACGAGGTCGGCGTGCCGAAGGAGGGGCGGCTCGTCTCCACCACGCTGTGGGCCGAGGGGTCCGTCTTCAACCAGAAGGGGCTGCTCGCGATCCCAGACGGCACGATCGTGGTCTTCGCCGACAACTGCGCAGGCTGGGCATGGCCGCCGGACTTCCACCAGACGCCGCGCCTGGACCGCTACCGCTACGGCGTCTACTACCACCACGGCCTCATCGGTTCCGGTCCGCACCTCGCCTCGCTCGTGCCGGCGGTGAAGACGTTCGACATGATGCGGCAGGCGCGCGCGAAGGGGGCGGCGACGTACGCCATCTTCAACGTGAGCGACATCCGCGAGTTCACGTACGGCATCGACGCGACAGCCAAGATGCTCTGGAACCTCGACGCGTTCGACCCCGAAGCATGGACGAAGGAGTGGGTCGCGCGGCACTATTCCGCCCGGCGGGCGGACTGGCTTGCCGCCTACAACACGTACTACCACGCGCTTGCGCTCCATCCGACGAGCGGACAGCCAGTGTTCCTGGACGGGCTCCTCAAGGATCGCGGCAGACGAATGATCGGCCAGATCTTGAAAATGGCGGAGGGCACACCGAAGGTAGCGGCAGAGCCGTTCGTGCGGTCGTACGCCCCGCTGAAGGGCAAGGATGCGTTCTACGAGGCTCTCGCGGCGGTCGTCGGTCCGCCGATCGACAACCCGCGCGACGCCTACGCCCGCCTCGCCTCGCAGACCGCAACCTACACCCTGGCGGCGGAGATGGCGCGCAGCCTGTACGCTGGACTCCCCGCGAGCGAGCGCGAGTTCGCGTTCTCGACTCTCGTCTATCCTGCCGAGCTGATGCGCGATCTCTCTGGCTGGTGCGGAGAGCTCATCCGCACGCGCGAAAGCCTCAGCCTCGGCGACCGCGCCGCGTCGCGCGCACATGCGCAGGGCGCGCTCGCGCTAATGGACGCCATCCTTGCGCGCGCGCCGGACTACTGCACTGGGCGGTGGGAGAACTGGTACCGCGACTGCCGCAAGATCAACCTCAACGATCTTCGCGAGCGGACGCGTGCCGTCGTGGAAAAGCTGAAGTGAGGATCGATAATGGACATCAAGAAGACATTCCTGTTTCTCGCGTCTGCGCTTGCAGGCGCGGCATTTGGCGCGCCGGTCTGGAAGGCGCCGCCGCCCGACGCGCAGAGCGCGCTCGTCGAGATGGGGCAAGCCGGGACGCTGCGCGTGGACGTGCTTGCGGAGAACCTGTTCCGCGTGCGGCTGGGCGGCAAGGACGGCTGGACGGAGTCCGGCCTCAACCGCTACGGCATCCTGAAGTCCGACTGGCCGAAGGTCGCGTTCGCGCGGGAGGGGAACGTCGTCCGCACAGCCGCCGCGTCGCTCGCGGCCGATCCCGCGAAGGGGACGCTGCGCGTGAAGTCGTCGGTGTCGCCGGCCGACTTCACGGTGACGCCGCGCGCCGTGGGCAAGGGGTTCGCCGTCGGCTTCTCGCTCGCGAAGGACGAGCGCGTGTACGGTCTCGGCGACTGCAGCCGCGACGAGATCATGCGCCGCGGCAAGCGCTACGACATCTGGATCAGGAACAACCTCTGCAACATCCCGATACCCGTGGCCTACAGCCACGAGGGCTGGGGCGTGCTTCTCAACTCCACGTGGCGCCACGCCTGGGACGTCGGGGCCAAGGATCCCGGCGCGATGGTCGCCGAGGCGCCCGAGGGCGAGATCGACTTCTACCTCTTCGTGGGGAAGGACATGCCGGCGCTCATCGACACCTACACGCAGCTCAGCGGCCGTCCGGCCCTGCTGCCCATCTGGGGCTACGGGTTCACTTTCGTCGCCAACCAGAACATCGACCAGTTCAACGTCATCAACGAGTGCATGCAGTTCCGCGACCGCGACCTGCCGTGCGACGTATATGGTCTGGAGCCCGGCTGGATGAAGAAGTTCTACGACAACTCGATCTACAAGGAGTGGCACTCGGAACGCTTCTACTTCCCGTACTGGTCGCCGAAGGGCGGCCTTACGTGGATCGCGGCTATGAAGCGGATCGGCATGAAGCTCTCTCTCTGGCTGTGCTGCGACTACGACCTCTTCCGCTACGAGGAGCAGTGCGCGGCGGGACTCGCAAAGAAGGGCGGGCGCAAGATAGAGGTGCCTGAAGGCGTGACGGAGACGTGGGAGGACGACCGCATAAATCCCGCCGCCCGGAAAAAGGACTCTCCGCCTGCGAAGTCGCATCACGCGGAGAGGATGTATCGATTGCTCTATTGTCCGGAGGACGAGGTGCCCGACGGCTGCCTGCCGTGGTTCGAGCACCTCAAGAAGTTCGTCGACCAGGGAGCGCAGTGCTTCAAGCTCG
>CAMPAF010000145.1 GCA_946631535.1 uncultured Verrucomicrobiota bacterium | reverse complement strand
TTGTCCATGATGTAGTCCTTGCGCTCGGGCGTGTTCGCGCCCATGTAGAACTTGATCGTCTTGTCGAGCTCCGTGTCGTCGTGGCAACCGACGGGCGTGAGGCGCATGTCCGGCCCGATGAAGTCCGCGAACTCCTCCGGGTTCAGCTCTCCAAGCCCCTTGAAGCGCGTGATCTCCACTTTCGAGCCGCCCGCGCCGCACTTGGCGATCGCCGCCTCGCGCTCCTCGTCCGAGAAGCAGTAGTACTGCTCCTTCTTGTTGCGCACGCGGAAGAGCGGCGTCTCGAGGATGAATATGCGCTTGTCCATCACGAGCTGCTTGTAGAAGCGCATGAAGAACGTGATGAGCAGGTTGCGGATGTGGAGGCCGTCCACGTCGGCATCGGTCGCGAAGATGATCTTGCCGTAGCGCAGGTGCTCCAGCGTCTCCTCGATGTCGAGCGTCTTGATGAGGTTGAAGAACTCGGCGTTCTTGTAGAGCACGTCCTTCGCGAGGCCGCACGTGTTGAGGCACTTGCCGCGCAGGAAGAACACGGCCTGGTTCTCGGCGTTGCGGCTGCGGTTGAGCGTGCCGCCGGCGGAGACGCCCTCTGTGAGGAAGATCATCGTGTCCTCGCCCTCGGGGCGGCCCGTCTTCTTGTTGATCTTGTCGAGCTTCAGGTGGTTCTTGCAGTCCTTCAGCTGCGGCACGCGCACGCTCACGGCCTGCGATCGCTCGCGCGCCTGCTTCTTGATGGTGTTCAACTGGCTGCGGAGCTTGGAGGTCTCCTCCACCTTGGCGATCAGCTTGTCGGCCTCCGTGGGGTTCTTGTGGAAGAGCGCCTCGGCCTGCTTCTTGATCTCGGCCACCAGCTCGCCGCGGATCTCGGGCGAGCCGAGCTTCGTCTTGGCCTGTCCCTCGAAGACGGGATCCTGCAAGCGGATCGCCACCGCGCCGATGATGCCCTCGCGCACGTCGTCGCCGTCGAACTTCTTCTTGGAGTACTCGTTCAGCGCCTTGGTGAGGCCCTCCTTGAACGCGGAGAGGTGCGTGCCGCCCTCCGTGGTGTGCTGCCCGTTCACGAAGGAGTAGTACTCCTCGGAGAAGCGGTTCGTGTGGGTGAACACGAACTCGAGCGTCTTGGAGCGGTAGTGGAAAGGCTGATATATCTTCTCGAACTGCGCCTCGTCCGCGATGAGGTCCGCAAGCCCCTCGTCGCTCACGACCCGCTGCCCGTTGAGGTCGAGCGTGAGGCCGGCGTTCAGGTAGGCGTACATCTTGAGGCGGCGCATCACGTGCTCCTCGCGGAAGCGGAACTTCTTGAAGATCGTCCCGTCTGGCAGGAACTCCACCAGCGTGCCGTTGCGCTCGTTCGCGTCCTTGCACTTGCCGCGCTTCTTGCTCTTCAGCTCGCCCTTCTCGAACAGCGCCTCGGAGAACTCTCCGTCGCGCACGGAACGGACGTAGAACCTGTCCGAGAGCGCGTTGACGGCCTTGGTGCCCACGCCGTTCATGCCCACGGAGAACTGGAAGCTCTCGGTGTTGAACTTGCCGCCGGTGTTCAGCTCGCTCACGCAGTCCACGACCTTGCCGAGCGGGATGCCGCGCCCGTAGTCGCGCACGCTGCACGCGCCGCTGTTCCAGTCGAGCTTGATCTCCACGCGCCGCCCGTAGCCCATGATGAACTCGTCGATCGCGTTGTCGATGACCTCCTTGAGCAGCACGTATATGCCGTCGTCGTAGTCGCTGCCGTCGCTCGCCCTGCCTATGTACATCCCGAGGCGCAGGCGTATATGCTCCATCGCGCTCAGGTGCTGGATATTGTCGTCTGTATAGTTTCCGGTTGCCATGGGCGTATTATACCATAACGGACGCGGTTGCGTGATGGTCAAGATAGTAGCGCCCGTCGCCCTTCTCCGTGGCGGAGAACGGGTTGCCCAGCGCGTTCCGCAGCATGGACGCCACCGGCGGCAGGTACGCGCTCGCCGACTGGAGGACCGACGCGAACGGAGAATCGCGCATGTAGCGGTTCTCTTCCATGTTGAAGCCTAGGCCAAGGAGCACGCCGTCCACCTCCATCCGCCCCATGTCCGGGCAGCGTTCCATCTGCATGCGCACGAGCGACCGGAGTATCTCTATCCCGAGACGCTGCGGCGAGACCGGCCGTCCGCCGACTGGAGGCACGCAGTTGCGGAGGTTGACCACCACCGCCGGCACCAGGCCGTCCCCGTCGCGCACGAAGTTCGGCAGGAATCCCGTCTTGGCACGGTCGATGGACAGCGACTTGCTCAGGTGGATCGCCACCGGCGGCATGTCCTCGCCCCAGCACGCCGAATAGGCTTCGCAGCAGAAGCGGCGGATCGCGTCGTAAAGGCTACCGTACTGCTCGTAGTAGTCCCTTTCCGCCTGCTCGGCCCGCGTCAGGCGGTCCAGCTTGCGCCTGAACCGCTCGCCCGTGGCGCGCACGGCCCGATGCACGGTGCGCGGACGCATGCTCTCCTCCTGCTTCTGGCGGTCGCCCATCCTGCGCAGCGTCTCCTGGAGCGTCCGCTCGATCTCCTCGGTACCGTCCGAGAGCGCGAGCCAGTGGCCCTGCTGCCAGCGGTAGGCGTTGAGCGGCGGCGCCACCCTCTCGAAGAGGTAGCTCGAGTTAGCGCTCTGGACGATGTTGCACGCCGCCTTTCCCGGTGCCCGGCGGAGACCGCGCCCGCACATCTGGATAGTCGGCAGGCGCGAGGCGTCGCGCGCGAAGATGCTCATGACGTCAGGCTGGTCGAAGCCCTCCGTCAGCATCGCCACGTTCGCGATCACCTGCACCGCGCCGTTCGCGAACGCCGCCATCTGCACGTCCTTGTCGCTATCCCCGGTCACCACCTCGCAGCCGACTCCGCCCTTCGCGAGCCGCGCCTTGAACGCCACGCACTCGGCGATGGTGGAGAAGTACACCAGGCTCTTTCCCCAGCGCTCCACGTCCGCGAGGTAGAAGTCCGCCACCTCGTCCACCGTGTAGTTCGGCACGAGGTACGAGCGGAACGGGCTGAGGTACCCTTCCCTGATCAGGCGGGCGATGGAGCACGTGCGCACGGTCTCCTGGAACGAGAGCTTCATCCGGTCCGTCCTGAGCGGCGTCGCGGAGAGTCCTAGCGTCCACTTCGCGCGCATCTTCTCGTATAGGATAACGCAGCTCTGCGTCGCCTCGTGGTGCGCCTCGTCCAGCACCACCAGGTCGACCTCCGGCGGCATCCGCTCGAAGAGGGATATCGGCCGTATGTCGTCCCGGTAGAGGTCGCGGTTCGCCTCCATCGTCTGCTGCAGGAGCAGGCGGCGCGGCGCCACCCATCCGACCTTGAGACGGCGGCCGAGCGACTCCTGGAAGCGGTGGATCACCTCCAGCGCCATGTACGTCTTCCCCGACCCGACAGGCGACTCCAGCAGCACGGACTCGCGCTTGCGTGCCGCAAATGCCTCGAGGCACTCTGCTATGGCCTCCACCTGGTAGTTGCGCCTCTCGTACGCCATCCTACGCGGCCTCCCTCGAAAAGTCCACGCCACGCAGGTAGAAGTCGCTCGTGCGGCGCGCGTTCGGATAGAGCTCCTCCAGGTCGAACCCCTTGGAGAGCACCGTGCCCGCGAAGGTCTGGAGGGTAGACTCCGGCTTGAGCAGCTCGGAATGGTGCGTGGCCAGCTCGGAGGCGAAGTTGAGGAGGTCCGCCACGCTGCATCCGACCGGCAGGAGAGCGCGCTTCTTCATGCCGATGTTCGAGAGGTCCGTCACGCCGTAGCGCACGCACGGGTTCTCCGCCAGCTCGTACAGCCGCTCGCGCAGGAGCATCTGGTTGCGCGTGTTCGCCACGGAGCGGCGGATGAGCCCCTCAAGCAGTACGACCTCCCCCACCGACGCCTTCGTTCCCGCCGCCGTGCACATCTTGCTCTGCAGCATCTCTACGCCGGAGGGATTGCTGAAGGACGTCAGGAGGCGGCGGAAATGCTCGCCGCTGTTGTCCTTGATCTCCATCTTCGTGCGGAAGAGCGAGGTCTCCGCCACCGCCCCGTTCGAGCACACCTGCCGCCAGGTGGCGAGGCTCATGTCCGGCATGCCCACGCCGTCCACAGGCACGCGGCAGCGCACACGCACGTGGTAGGTGCTGTCGTTCGGCACCTCCCACGGGTCGTCAAGGTCCAGCAGGGCGCTCAGGACGCCGTTCCCGTATTCGACCTCCTGCAGGCGACGGTCCTCGTGCAGCACGTTCTCGATGAACCTCACCGGCATCGGCAGCCCCTTGTTCTGCGTCAGGCCGAGAGCCTGCCCCTGCGCCGTGTCCACCGTCACCCTGAGCGGCAGGTCCGGCTGCTTCTCCGCCGCCCTCGTCATCACCTCGTGCGGCGTGAAGAAGCCGAACACCCCGTAGGGAATGCCCAGCTCGGCAGCAAGAGTCTTGTAGAAGCGGTCGCTCAGCCTGTACGTCGTCCCGTCCAGTACCAGACCGTTCATCTTCGACGAGTCACTGTCAAGCGACTTCACCATCTCGCGCGGCGTGATGGGAATCGGCTCGAAACGTTCGCCGATACGCGTGTCGAGGTCTATCTTCTGGGGTTTCCCTGCTTGTGCCATTAACTGTTCTCCTTAGTTCCCGCCCCGATGCGGGGCTAGGGGGCATAAAGCAGAATGCGTGCCAAGACCGCGCGGCTGACGCACGGGCGCGTCGCAAGCCAATCAAAACCCGCGCCCCGCCATCTGCGATTTCCGACGGCAGACGACGGGGCGCTCATTTATTGACGCGTGGCGCTCATTTATTGAGCGGCGCTTCCGCGCTCGCTAGCGCATGCGGACCAGGGCCGGCTCGAGCGGCTTGAGCGCGAGCGACAGTCTTGTCCCGTCCATTAGCTGCGGCGCAGGACCGAACGCCGCTGCGGCCGACGAGAACTTCCCGGCAAGGTCTAGCTTGGCGTCCAGCGGCTTGTCGGACGAGTTGACGGCCAGCAGCCACGTCTCGCCCCCGTGCCGCCACGCGCGCACGCAGAGCGGACCGTCCGACGCATCATCCGCAATAGGACGGGCGAACCCGTAAAGCTCGTCCGCCAGCAGCACGGGAAAGAACTTCTTGATCTCCTCGCCCACACGGCAGACCTCCGCCCAGCGCGTGGCGAACGGCACGCCGTTCGGCTCCTTCCAGAGATCGAACCAAGAGTACATCACGAGCCCGTTCGCGCCAGCGGCGATGCACTGCCAGCACATCGAGCGCAGCTCCTCCTCGGTTGGCGCGCGGCACTTCGCCTTCTCCTCTGGCGTCTTCTTGTAGGCGCCCCAGTCGAACGCCTGCGGCACCTGCCAGAGCGGCTTGCATCCGGCCGTGCCGCGCGCGGTCGAGCGCGTCCACTTCGTCGCCATCCCCGCCGGACGGCTCGGGATGGGGTACGGATCCGTGCCGATGACGTCGAAGGACGGCAGGTAGTCCTGGATCTGGTCGTACTGGTACAGCACCACCCAGCCAGGATGGTTTGGATCGAGCTGCTCCATCAGGTCGCGGCGCGCGGTGAGGCGCGGCAGCATAGTGAGCGGCATCTCGTCGTTCAGGTACCACGCCAGCAGCGCGGGATGGTCCTTGAACTTCGCCACGCGCCCCTTGATGTACGCCACCTCGTCCGCCTCCGTGTTGATGCCCTTCGGCGCCCAATGCGTGCCGGAGAAGATGTCCTTCACGCTGTAGATCACCTTGATGCCGCGCTCGTGGCAGAGGTCCATCAGGTCCTTGGAGCTCGGGGAAGCGTACGGCATGAGGCAGTTGAACGGCCCCTTCGCGTAGATTTCCAGCTTGTTGGTGGAGATGCCGCCCCAGTACATGCCGAGCGGAAAGAACGGCTTGCCGTCCACGATCGTGCGCCCCTGCGCGTCGAACACAACCGTGCGCTGTGGCAGCTTCTCCACGCGCGTGAAATCCATATCCGCCGAACCGAGCTGCCCGCCGTCGGCGCCATACGCCGAGAAGCCCACCTTCTGGCGCCCCATCTTGAGCGAGGACACCGGCACCGTGCACGAGAACCGCGCGTCCGCCGCCGCAAACCGGAGCCGCCCGTCGGCGTCGACATAGCGGAACCAAAGGCGCTCGGGCAAAACCGCCTTCTCGTCCTCCAGCAGCGCGCGGAACGTCACGTCGCCCGACGCCGCGCAGTTGCGGTAGGCCGTGGCGGCGATGCCGCTCACGACTTTCGGCTCGACAGGCGTGACCGACACGTCGTCGAACCACGCCTTGCCCGTCATGCCCTTGCGGACGTACGCGCTCACGTGGAAGCTGCGCGCCGCCGCGGGGATGGTCTGCGTCATGCTTTCCACCTTCGTCCAGAACTTCGTGCCCTTCACGCCGCCCGCGTAGGCGCCGCCGAGCCACTTCCCGTCGGCCCCGCACCATTCGATGCAGATGCTTGCGCCGCTCTCGTCGCCCTTGAGGCCCTCGGTCCGCACCCAGACCGAGAACTTGTAGCGACGCCCCGGCTCCAGCTTGATCTTCTGCCCCGGCACGCCGTAGTACTTGGGATTGTCGTTCTCGTAGTAGAACGCGCCCGTGCCGTTGATGCCCTCGCCCGGACGGAAAACGTACTTCCCCTGCGCCGACCATCCGGCGACCTTGCCGTCGGCGTTTGCCTCGTACCCGCCGTTCGTCACAATAGGCTCGTCCGCGCCGAGCGCCGCCCCAGACATGCCGAGCGCGCACGCAAGCGCGCCGACCGTAATGAATAGATTGTCAAGTTTCATGCGTTCATTGTATCACGAACGCGACGTCCATGGCAAAAGTTTTGTCGCAAAACTTTTGCCATGGATAAGGACTTATGGTTTTTCGGAGGCTTGCGCCGTGCGCACGAGCGCCTTCAGCATGTTGCGGCCAAGCTCACGCGCCGCCGGAAACGAATAGACGCCGCCGCAGAGCGAATATTCGTCCTTGCTGATGGCCGGCCCGAGCGAGGAGATGTACTGCCACTTGTCGTCCGGCAACTCGAAATGGATCTTCCGCCCGGCGGCGCCGCGCAGGGTGAAGTCCCAGTGGAACCACCGGCCCTGGGTGTCGCGCAGGTCGGGCGCAATGCGCACGACGCCGTTCGCCTCGTCGATCCCGCAGACCTTCACGTTCCCGCCCGGATAGTCCGAGCGGATGGTGATCTCGCCAAACGCCGCGAACACAGCCGCCGTCGCGGCGAGAATGACGTGAAAGTTATTCACCTTGTTTCTCCGGGCTAGCCCATGAGCAGTTCGAAGTCCTCCTCGATCGGCGGACGTCCATATTCGCTGATCTCGTAGGACTCCACCATTTCAGGGACGGGCCTTCCGGGATACTGTTCTCGCCAGGCCTGGGCGAAGCGCTTCGCGTCGTTGACCTTGCGCTTGGCCCAGTATTTCTTCAGATAGGCGTTGCGGCCGGCGATGTTGGCCTTGC
>CAMPAF010000144.1 GCA_946631535.1 uncultured Verrucomicrobiota bacterium | reverse complement strand
CCTTAGACTCCTTAAACCCCTTAGACCCATTAGACTCCTTAACGACATTAGACTCCTTAAACCCACCGCGCTGGCCCATGGGCCAGTCGAAGTACCACGCCGCCCACGGTGCAGCGGCGCGCATGGCCAATGCGGGGGCCTGCGCGCGGTTCGTGGCCGTGAGCGAGAACATGAACACCACTGCCCCTGCGGCAATCGCCACGCCCGCCGCCGCGCACGCGAACCGCACCTTCCCACCTCTCATGACCAGATTCTTTAACATCGTCTACTCTTCACTCATCACCAACAACTAGCCACTAACTACTAACCACTAGCCACTAGCCGCTAATCATCCGTACACTTCCAGATACTTCCTGGCCACCTTCTCAGCCACTCCCTCCGTATCGCACGAGGCGGCGATCTTGCCGTCCTTCAGAAAATGGACCTTGCTGGCGGCGGCGGCCACCACAGGGTCGTGCGTCACAAGCAGTATGGCGCTCTTCTCGTCGGCATTCAGCTCGGCCAAAAGCGCGCAGAGGCTGCATGAGGCGGCCACGTCCAGGTTGCCGGTCGGCTCGTCTGCGAGAATCACGTCTGGCTCCGCGAAGAGCGCACGGGCGATGGCAACGCGCTGGCGTTCGCCGCCGGAGAGCTCTGGTGGGCGGCGATTCTCCTTGCCGTCGAGACCGAGCTTCTTCACAAGCGCGGCTAGGCGAGCGGGATCGGCTCGGCCATGGTCGAGCTTTACCGGCAGGACGATGTTCTCGGACACGGTGATGGCGTCGAGCAGGTTGAAGCTCTGGAACACCACGCCCACGTGGCGGCGGCGGAACTTGGCGGCGGCGCTGTCGGAGAACGCCGTCACGTCGGTACCGCCGATCTCGATGCGTCCGGCGGACGGCGTGATCAGTCCGGCGGCAAGATGCAGGAATGTCGACTTCCCGCTGCCGCTAGGCCCCATGAGCGCCTCGAACGCGCCTGGCGCGAGCGCGAGTTCGAAATCCTTCAGCACGTCCGTCCGCGCCGCGCCCTTGCCGTACGCGTGCGCCAACCCTGTCGCCTTCAATGCATCCATCTTCTCGTCCTTGATTATCCAATTACCGCTAATTAAACGCCTTCCCGCGCCCAAAGGTTCACATGATGTCCATCTATGACTGGGACAACGGGCATCTCGCCCGTTGCGTGGACCGTCCATTGCCTGCCAATGGAACGGGCAATGTGCCCGTTCTCCCAGTGTGCCAGTTCTCCCGGCGCGGCTGTCAGTCTTCAGCGGTGATGCCGCCGCCGAGGGCCTTGTAGAGCGCGATCAGGTCGATCGAGATGTTGCCTCGGCTGATGGTGAGCGCCTCTTCGAGTGTGAGCAGCGAGCGCTGCGCGTCGAGCACGTTGTTGAAGTCGGTAAGGCCGTTCCTGTAGAGGTCATTAGAAATGTCCACTGCAGAGCGAGCCGCCTTCACGGCACCTTGGAGCGACTGGTAGCGGTGGTACTCCTGCGTGTAGGCCGAGTAGGCATTGCGAGCCTCGTCGAAGGCCGTCTGTACCGCGAGCTCGTACTTGAGCGCGGCCTCGTCCATCTTCGCCTCGGCAATCTTCATGTTGGCGACGAGGTTGCCGCCCTGGAAGATCGGCCAGCTGAAGCTCGGCCCGATGGACGCGAGGAATGCGTGCCGACGGAAGAGCTTGTTGAACTCCACGCTGTCGAGCCCGAAAGTGCCGTTGATGTAGAACTTCGGGAAGAGGTAGGACGTGGCCACGCCCACGGCGGCGACCTGCGAGGCAAGCGAGCGCTCGGCTGCCTTCACATCAGGGCGCAGGCGGATCGTGTCGAGCGGGATGTCGGCGAGGCGCTGCGGCGCCACAAGCCAGTCGCGGTCTGGCAAGTCGCTCAGCAGCGGATGGAGCGCGCCCGGCATCGTGCCTGTCAGGATCGCGAGCGCATTCATCAGCTGCTCCTCCTGCACGAGAAGGTTGGGGATGGAGGCGCGCGTCTGCTCGACACTGTATTTCGCCTGGCTGACCGCCAACTGTGTGGCAAGGCCAGAGTCTCGGCGTGACTTGACAATATCGTACGTTTCGCTCTGGAGCTTCAGGTTAGTGCGAGCCACGCGCAGGCGCTCCTGCACGGTACGCAGGGAGATGTACTGCCTGCCGATCTCGGAGGTGAGCGACACCCATGCGTCAGCGAGCGACCAGTTGGCCGAATCCATCGCAGCCTCCGCGCTCTCGAACGCGCGACGCGTGCCGCCGAAGATGTCGATCTCCCACGTGGCGTCGAAGCCGCTCTTCCAGTGGTCGCCGTGGTAGTTCTTGCCGGAGCCCCAACGCGACGAGGTGAACTTGTGCGCGGCGCTGCGCGTGTAGGAGCCGTCTAGCGACACCTTGGGAAGGAATGCCGCCGCGCTGCCTACCAGCTGCCAGCGCGCCTGCAGGAGGCGCTGCTGGGCCATGAGGAACGTGAGGTTGTTCGAGACTGCCGCCTCCACCAGGTTCGTGAGGATGTCGTCGTTGAACTGGTTCCACCAGCCGCGGATAGACTCTGCGGTGATCTCCTTGCGAGGGTCGTCCTTCGCGTCGGCGGCCTTGAACTCTCCCGTCTCTGTCTTGTTCGTCGTCGGGTAGCCAGCGTCCGGCAACGGCACGGCAGCAGCCTTGATTTCCGGCTCCCTGTAGTCCGGCCCGACAGACCAGCCCTTGCATCCGGCAACGCCGAGCGCAAGAAAGCATCCAACCAGCATGGTCAGGCAAACACTCTTCATCAGGTTCATGACATCATCTTCCTTCCGTTTGGGCGACTATTATAACATACTTTCGGGTATGTTGCGCAACCACTTTAAACTCCCAACTATTCTCTCTTCCGCAACGTCAGCTCCGGCACGTCGCCATCCTTCTCCGAAATCAAATATACGTGCGACAGCTTCCCCTTCAGACCGCGCGGGTTGAGCGTGGCCACAGTCAGTCCGTTCGCGGCGACCGCTCGGATGCGCACCGGGAATCCCTCTCCCATGAATTCCGAGATCGTGCGCTTCACAGCCGCCGGGTCGTCCGTCCTCAGCTCGAAGAGCGAGATAAGGTCGTAGGTAAGCGGCTTGCCACGCTTCTCGTGCAGGGTCTCCATCCCGCCCAGCACCTTGCGGATCTCGTCAACGGCCGCCCGGTTCTCAGCCGGCAGCGCGTAGATGTACCCGCCGTCTATGGGAGTCCCCTTCACGTTCCACGGCGGCAGCACGCCAGCCGCGTTGATTCCGCCGGCTCCGTAGATCGTCACCTCGACGAACGGCTTCCTTGGCGGACGCATCAGCAGGCTTGTCACGAACCATGTCGCGACGACGAGCGCCACCGCCACGAGCATGTTCACCCAGGCGATCGGCGACCACCTCTTGCGAGGATGGCTATTCCCTGCCCGACTTGCCAGCACGTTCCCTTCGCCGTCGTATACCGTCCGCATCCCGTCGTAGCCGTCGCCCGCATAGTCCACCATGTTCTGGAGAATCGTCCCCGCCTCAAGCGCGAAGCACTCGAGATAGGCGTACGGCATCTTGCCGTACCCACCCTCGCCCCAGTCCTCGCCGTAGCTGTTGCGCACGATGAAATATCCGCCGCCCGCGTACTCCGCATTGTCCTCGTACCCGACAAGCAGGACGCCGTGCCGCCCCAGCCACGGGACGGCGCTCTCCAGATGCCCGTCCACTTCCCGCGTGGCCGGGAACGCGAACGTGCCGTTGTCGCACCCCTCGAACGTGTCCACCGTCACGCACACCGGCATCGGACGCCGCTCGTTCGCGCCCATCAGTATGCCGCGTATCTCGTCGACGTTGTTCGGAGTTCCGAGCAGGTAGAGTCCGGAAAGCACGCGCCGCTTCTGCGCGTCATCGTTCGTGCCTGGCGGGAATACGATGCGCTCCCGCTTGCCGAACATCGGCGTAGCCGGCGCGGCCGAGTAAGGCCACAGCGCGTGCCGGCAGACTCCCCGCGTCTCGACCACCTTGAAGCAGCTCATCAGCAGGGTTCCGCCCTCCTGGTCGAAGCGCGTGCGCGCACCTTCCTCGAACCGCTGCAAATACGGCTGAACCGCAGGCTTGTCCATGCCGCCGTTGGCGTTCGCCATCATGCTCAGCTGCTGGAGCTGCGGGTGGAACGCCGCCTCGAACGTGGTATCTAGCGCCTCGCCCGAACGCACGTGCGCCAAGTTGCGCTCGAGCCCTGCGCGCTCGATCTCCTTTGTCGCCGCATAGAGGTACTGCACGCTCAGGCGCGTCTTGCAGTCGCCGTAGTACTCGAGAAGCGCCGTCACCGCGTTCGCCACGCACGTCCCGCGCAGCGCCTGCTGGTATATGACTGGCGGCATCCTGTCGAGGAGCGATACCGAAGCCGGCGGACGCCGCTTCGGCGGATGGTACCGTCCGCCCTGCAGCGTCCGCAGGTACTCCGCCTGGAATGGAGGAAAGATGTGGGCTCCCCCTGCCACTACCTGCAGCTCCCTCCTGCCGTGCCGGACACGGAATAGTCCCACGTCTCGAAGCCGAGCGCGATTGCCGGCGAGTTGGGCTTGAGCCGGAAGTCGTTTGCAACGGGAGAGACGCGCTCCTGCGCGTCCGCCTTCTCAAAGAGCGGATCCGCGTACACGCCGCCCGTCTCCTTGCCGCACGTGCGCCACTTCTCCCAGTCGAGCCCGTCGAGCTCCGGCGTCTTCCCCGAAAAGTCGTACCAGAGGTTGCATGCCCAGATGCCGCCCACGCCGCGCGGCCCGCGCCCGACGAGCGGACCTTCGCGCACGACCACGATGTTGTTGACGAAGTTGAGCGTGCACGGGATGTCCTGCACCACCTGACGCGCCATGCGCACCGCGCCGAGCTTGCGGTTCCACGCGAAGATGTTGTTGCGGATTACGCACCCCGCGCCGTAGTGCTGGTGGAAGCCTCCGTCAGTGGTGTTCCAGCATAGGTTGTGGTCCATCGCGAGGCCCTCGGAGCCTTCGTCGGTGTAGAGCGCCCAGCCGCCATAGGAGTAGGCCCACACGTCGTGTATCACGTTGTGGTGCACGCGCGTGCCGTAGCTCGTCCCGAGCGTGTAGACGCCGCCCATGTCGCTCATGATCCCCTTGCCGAGGTCGTAGATCCTGTTGTAGGCGATCTCGTTGCGCTGCGCCACCGAGCCGGAGAAGCCCCACGTCCAGCCCACCGACACGCCCGTGTAGTAGAAGTCGTGGATGTCGCAGTGCAGCACCTTGGAGTCCGAGACGTGCGTGTAGGCTACGCCCGTTCCCTCGGGGTTGAACAGTCCGCCGTTGCGTATCACGCAGTTCTCGATGCGGTTGAACGCCGTCGAGCGCGGCGCGAGGTTCTTTATGATGCGGCGCATGAGCTTCTCGCCGTTTGCGACATGCCCGGTGCCCGCGCCCATCCACACGCCGCCCGCGCCCAGGTCGAACAGCCTGCAGTTCGTGACCGTGTTGGAGACGCACCCGTCGTTGAAGCGCATGCCGTAGTTGCCCGTGTGCGCGAACGTGCAGCCGTCGAACGCGATGCGCCGCACGCCCTCCGCCGTCACCGCGCCGTCGTAGCCGCAAGCGGCCTGGTGCTGGTAGGCCTGCGTGGGACCGCGCACGCCGTCGGCCGACGTCCCGTCCGTGTAGGCGAACGCGATGCCCTTGAAGACGATGTCGTGCACGTACGCGCCCTTGTCGGGATCGCCCCTGAACTCCACAAGGCGGCTGATCTTAGAGGACGGCGCCACGACCTCCGCGTTCGACATGTCCTCGCCCGGCAGCGGACGGTATAGGACCGCGCCCGCCTTCGCGTCGTAGAACCATTCGCCAGGCGCGTCGAACGCGGAGCGCACGTTCTCGAAGCTCACCAGCGTCTCGCGCGTGTTCCATACCTGCCATCTGGTCCATGGGATGCGGCCATGCGTCTCGACCGTCATCGTCGCAGGATCGACACCGCGCAGGATGCGGCGCGCGAAGCTCCACTTGTGCACCACGAGCATCTGCGCGTACTGCAACTCGTCGGCGGGAATCGCCGCCAGCGCCTTAGCCGCCTCGTTCGTCAGCGTCACCTTCTCAATCACGTATTTCTCGGGAGGGACGCGCTCCTGCGCGTCCGCCACCTCGCAACGCGGCTGCGTCACGTTGAAATACTCGGCCTTGAGGTCGCTCGGGCACCGGTTCGGCAGTCGTGCTCGGTCGGCCCGCCTGCCGTTCACCCATAGCTGCTCGAAGTACGCCGGAGTGCCGTCAGGCGCGCGCGGAACGGGCGCGGACCACACGCCGCCGCCCGTGTCCTTCCAGCCTGCCAGCTTCTCGCCGCCCGCGAACACGGCCTTTTCGCCTTCGCCGATCCAGGTGACCGGAGCCTCGCGCGTGCCAGAATCTGCCGGCGTGAATACAAGCGTCTCCTTGAGAGCGTAGATGCCGTCCTTCACGCGGATCGTCCATGCGCTCGCGTCGCCTGCGGCCTTCGCCGCGCGCACCTTCGCGAGAGCCTCGTGCGGCGTCAGCCCGCCCGGCTCCACCGTCAGTTCGCCGCCCAGCGCGCCAAGCGCCGCCAGGGCGACCAGTCCCGCGCACCTTTTCATTTCAACTGATGCCATGTTGCCCATGGCCCATTAGGTTATCATCGTTTGGCTTTGAGGTCAAGGATGCGCTGGTTGGAAGACCCGCGGAAGCGCAGCGTGATGTTCTTCTGCGCCTCGATGAACGGACCGTCCACGAGCATATCGATAAGCGACAGCATCTCGTCGGTCGCCTCGCACCGCCACGGGCTCTCGCTCAGCAACTCGCGCTCGTACACGCATCCGGTCCAGGCCCAGACGTCCTTTTGCGGGAAGCGCTTCCTGAATGCGCGCAGGAGCGGCAGGAGAGCTCGCTGGTTCGGCGGCTCGAACGGTTCGCCGCCCAGAAGGGACAGGCCCTGTATCCAGTTCGGCTCGCACGCGGCCAGCACCTTCTCCTGCTCGGCTTCCGTCCACGGCTCGCCGGCCGCGAAGTCCCACGTGTCGGGATTGAAGCAGCCCTTGCACCGGTGGCGGCAGCCGCTCACGAAGAGCGACACCCGCACACCGGGCCCGTTCGCCACGTCGCACGTCCTGATCGCGCTCCAGTTCACCTCAACGCCTCAACCCCTCAACGCCTCAACACCTCAACTCACGTGAAGGACGCGTTCCTTGATCTCCTGCGTGCGGCCCTGGTTCCAGTACTGGGAACCGATGTATCCGCAGGTGCGGCGCGCGACGTTCATCTTGTTCTGGTCGGTGTTGCCGCAGTTCGGGCACTTCCAGATGAGCTTGCCGTTGTCGTCCTTCACCACCTGGATCTCGCCGTCGAAGCCGCACACCTGGCAGTAGTCGCTCTTCGTGTTCAGCTCGGCGTACATGATGTGGTCGTAGATGAACTGCATGATCGCGATGACGGCCGGGATGTTGTGCTGCATGTCCGGCACCTCCACG
Source organism: uncultured Verrucomicrobiota bacterium (assembly GCA_946631535.1). The sequence goes on along the minus strand of CAMPAF010000144.1, from coordinate 16 downwards.
TAGGAGATGGCGCCTC
>CAMPAF010000143.1 GCA_946631535.1 uncultured Verrucomicrobiota bacterium | reverse complement strand
GTCTTGCCCTTCCATTCGCCGTGGTGCGCGAGCATCTGGGAGAAGGCGATCATGTCGCGCGGCGTGGAGAAGAGTCCGCCGCTCGCGGCGGGAAAGACGGGTTTCTCCTTGGGGAAGACAAGCTGCTGCACGCAGCGGTCCGCCGCCGGGCGGAGGGGCTTGTCGTCGGACGTGTAGGCGCAGACGAGGCGCGCGAGCTGTTCGGCGTTCGGCGTGAAGGTGGTGTCCTTCATGCCGAGCGGGTCGAGCACTCGTTCCTTGAGGTAGACCTCGTAGGGCTTGCCGATCGCGACTTCCAGGCAGGCCGCCGCCGTGCAGATCCAGGCGTTGCCGTAGGCAAACGTCTCGCCGGGCTGGAAGGAAAGGGGACGTGCGGCGAGCTGCCGGGCCACGTCGCGGAGGGGGATGTCGCGGTTGACCACGCCAGTGCCGCCGCGCCATCCCGTCGTGTGCGTGGTGAGGTGGCGGATGGTGAGCGGGCGATTCGGCTTGGAGCCGTCCTTCATTTTGACGTCGGCGAACTCGGGCAGGTACTTCGCCACCTCGTCGTCGAGCGCGAGCTTGCCGTCGTCGATCGCGCACATGAGCGCGGCGCCGGTAAACGTCTTCGTCATCGAGAAGATCGCGAAGAGCGTGTCGGGCGCCATCTTCCGCTTTCCGCGTTCGGCCCAGCCCACGCAGTCGAACTGGACGTTGTAGTCGGCATCGCTCAGCACGCTCACGACGCCGGCGATGCGTTCCGACGAGACGTAGCCGTCGAGCACCTTCGCCATGCCCTCCGCCGGATCGTCCGCGCGGACTGCGGTTGCCGCGTAGGCGGCAACCGCCGCCGCGAGGAATAGGAATGTTCTGGTTGAGAACTTCGCTGTTCGGTTCGACTTTGCTTTCATGTTCATTTTTCTTTCTTGTCCGAAGCGTTTGCCTTTCGATAGGCGGACATGGAGAGTCCGTAATGCTCCTTGAAGAGGTGGGCGGCACGGACGGCGCTGCTGAACCCGCAGGCGGCGATTAGCTCGCGCAAGGGGGCTGTTTCCTCCTTCAACATTTTGCAGAGTGCGGCGAGGCGGCGTTCGATGATCGTGGCGAGGAGCGTCGCGTGCTGGAGCTGGCGGAAGCGGAGGTCGATGAGGCGGCGCGAGACGCCGAGGTGCCGCGCCACGTCGCGTGGCGTGATCGGCGTGCGGTAGTTTTCGTCGATGAACGCAAGCGCGCGGTCGACGAGCCGCGTGGCCGGGGGGAGCGGTTTCGTCGATGCGCGCTCGACAAGGCGCACGTCGGCAAGCGGATGGTCGTCGATTTGTACAGTGTGTCCGAACAGCGACTCCAGCTCCATCGCGGCGCGGAATCCCTCTTCCTCGAAGTCTGGCTCGATGCTGGAGAGGCGCGGGGAGAGACGGTTGCAGAGGCCCATGTCGTTGTCGACGCCGAGGACGGCGACGTCGTCAGGGATGGCGAGTCCGACCGCTTTGCAGGCGGCGAGGACGTCCTCCGCGACGAGGTCGCTGGCCGCCAGCACGGCCGCGGGGAGGGGGAGCGAGAGGAGGAAGGAGGGGAGCTCTTGCGGTCGCGCAGGAGCGCGACCCTCCCGGGATGTCGGGATGAAGGTCTTGCAGGCGTGGCCGGACTCGGCGAGCGTCGCGGCGAAAGCGGCTTGCCGTTCGCGGGTCCAGATTTCGTCGCGCGGATCGTGGACGAACGCGAAGGACCGGAATGCACCGAGCGAAAGGAAGTGGCGAGCGGCGGCACGGCCGATCGCCGCATCGTCCACGCGGAGGTAGCGGCTCGTGGGAACGGCCGGCATGTCGCTTTGCGAGAGGACGTCCATGAACACCGTCGGCTTGCCTTGCCGCTGAAGCTGTTCGGGAACGCCAGGGCGTGCGGGGTGCGCGAGGATCACGCCGTCGGTGCCGTCGCCCAAGGCGCGCTTTACCGTGGCGGCGGTTACCTTTCGTCGCGAGGGAACGATGTCCAGTTCCCAGTCGAGGCGCCCGGCGTTGATGCCGCGCAGGATGCCGATCAGCTGGGCCCGCCCCGGCTGAGCGCCCGTCTCAAGAACGATGACAACCTTCTTTTTCATTGAACCGTCGATGACAGGCACTTCATCTTTCTTTCATTTGCCGCAGCACGCGACCATTTAAAATCCGCGGGACCTTCAATTGAGTTCTTGCGAACAAATGCGCGAAGGCGTTCTCCAGGCTTGCTTATGCTATCCAAAATGTCTTGTTCGTCAATCCAGCCGTCCGACCTTGCAGAAGCTTCGCCAACGGCGATCTCAGCCATGAGCCAATTTTCGGCATTTTTTGTTTTTGGTTTATCGGCTGTATTCATTCGGAACCTCTTTCATCTAGGCGGTTGGTAGTCTATCAGACGCCCAAAGGAGATGCAACACCTAAAACAAACATATCAGTTTATCGGGTGCATCTGCTTTTAACCCATGCGTATTGGGATTTGGAAACAACCAAGACAACATTCAAGAACAACATTGTCCTGCGGACGCACCTTGAACATTCAGAATCGTGATTGTTGAGAATTGGCAAATGGGCGCGGGCGAGTTAGCCCGCGCGCCAAAGGCAAGTTGTTTCAAACTAGTTGTTTCCAATCAACAGGAGATACCGCAGGGAATTACGCGTCCCGGTTTATCTTCCTGGGGTCTACTATGGATTTCCTAAAATGCTGATAAACCTTTGCTTGAAATGACATACCGAAACATAGACCTTCGGGGGTGGTTTCTGATAAACTTGTCGGTGCACAAGCACAAGGAGAACATCTTATGCGGATAACGAGCATGTCTGCAGGCGTTCTCGCGGCCATGATGACAGCGGGAAGTTCCGTTGCATTTGCCGGCACCTACCAGTGGACCGGCGGCGACGGACGTTGGGCCGATGCGACGAAGTGGTACCCGAACGGCGTGCCGGGGACCGCCCTCGACGACGCGGCCACGTTCACCGTCAACGCGACGCAGACGGTGACGGTTGACGCGGACGCGACGCCGAGGGCGGTCGCCGGCAAGCCGTTCGACGTGGCGCACGCCACAATCGACTTCGGGCAGATCGACGTCGCCGCGGGCAAGTAGCGGACGGCGGTGGGGCGCCGCAGGTTTAGCAGCATGTCAGCGGACGATGATTTGGAGGCCCTGCTGAAGGTAAGTCACGGTCAGGGGGATCGGATCGCCTGTCGTCGGCACGCCGAACACGTCGAAGGTGGGGATGACCTGCAGCACGTCCATGTCGGGCGTGCCGCTGCGCCAAGCGACCGTGTGCGTCGCGTTCGTCGCGCCCTCGATCGCCGTGCCGTTCATGTACCACTGGTAGCCGAGGGCCCCCGACACGCCGCCGTTGAGCGTCACGGACTTGCCGTGGCCGACGCAGACGGTTGAGATCGGAGCGACAGGTCCGCCGACGCCGGCGACCTTCATCGGCGCGTTGCCGATCGCGTCCGTCACGAACGTGCCGTTCTTTTTGTCGTAGAGTCCCGCCACGCCGTCCTGCATGAAGGGCACGTAGTCGCGCACCAGCTCGCCCGCTTCGTAGAGCTTGAAGCTGTAGAGCTTCATGTAGGTGAAGTTCCAGCCGTTGCCCCCCTCGGCGAAGCGCGAGCCGATGCGCATCGTCGATGTGCACGTGTTGTTGTTCGCCTGCCATGTGCCGGTGAAGTTGTAGATCGTTTCACCGCCACGTTCGAACTTAGCGACCTGGTTGTAGCCGTCTAGCGTTGCCGTCAGGCGCAACGTGTCGACGGGAATGTTCGAGAACATGCCGGAGCCGTTGCTGTTGTGGCAGAACCAGGCGAACCTGCTCGGGGTGATGGAGGTATAGAGGCGGTGGCACATTTCGTCGCTGCTCCAGACGAACTGTTGGGGCACGTTGGTCGTGTTCGTGAGCTGGAAGTCCGCGATGACGGCTGTATCTTTTGTCGGATAGAAACCCGTGTCGATGGACTGCACGCCCGTGAACTCAAGGTAGGCGTCCTTCGACCCGGCGTCCGTCGCGATCAGGCCGCCGCAATTCAGGAGGGGCGTCGTCGTCGATTCCGCATTGACCTTGAAATTGCCCGTCTGCGCGTCCCAGAGGCCGGGGACGCCGTTCACGACCTTCGGCTGGAAGTCGTGCAGAAGGTCGCTTCCTTCGTAGATCTTGAGTCCGTAGATGCGGAGGGGCGAATAGGATTTGGGCGGGAAGTCCGTGTTGCCGCCGAGGCGGATCGAGCGCTCGAAGCGCCGCGAGATGAACGTGGAAGCCGTCACCGTGAAGTTCGTGTAGCCGGCCGTGACGAGCGAATAGGTCTTCGCGGACGCGTCGAACACGATCTTACGGCGGATGCCGCGCTGGGGCGTCGACGCGCCCACTTCCGTATTGGCGGCGGCGAAATCGTCGCTCCCGGTGCGCCACCGGAAGGTATAGCTGCCGTCTCCGGCGAAGCTCAGGCGTTCCGCCGGCGAGTCGCCGGTCTTTGGCGTATAGTCCGAGAGATACCACCACTCGCCCGTGCCGCCGCTGACCGCACCGGGATAGTTGTCCGCAAGCGCATAGTCGAATACGAGGCGCGTATCCGGGCCGGGATTGTATCCCGTGTCAATCCATTTCTTCGCGCCGGACTCCTGGTTGTTTCCCGTCAGCTCCACGTAGCCGTCGTCCGGGATCGTCTCGACGTTGTCACCGCCCACGCGGAACGCGTCGATGTTTTCGCCGCAGACGAACGCGCCGTCCACGTGGTCCCGCATTCCGGGCACGTCGCCTTTCACGCAGGGGCGGTAGTCGTGGACGAGCACGCCCGCGCGGTAGAACCTCGCCCGGTAGATCTTCACCTTGGCCGGATGCTTGAACTTGAGGCCCGTGTACGTCGCGTTCTCCGTGTTCGCGAATAGCGCGACGGGCGTCGGCTTGCCGACTTCCGGCACAATGTCATCGGTGAACGTCTTGCTCCACGACGTGGCGCCGCCCGTGCGCACTTCAAGGTACTTGTTCGGGTAGTCGAGAATCGCCGTATGCCGTGCCGTGTCGGGCACGATCGTCGTCTGGTGCGTCGTTCCTGCCGGACCGATGCTGAACGCGAAGTTGTTGTAGCCGGTGATGTAGAACGACGGACGGCTGTTCCAGCCGAACACGCGCTGCTGCTCGGTCGTGTCCGTGTAGGCGAAATCGATCTCGGCGCGCAGGTTGTCGCACACCACCATCCGCGCGTTGAGGCCCGTTCCGCCGGTCGATTCCAGATAGGGGTCGTTGACCGCCTTGAGTTCGCCGCCCGAAGCCAGGTTGTGGGAGGCGTCCGCCGGGAGGCGCGCGTCGTAGACGAAGCCGCCTTCGATCTTGTCGTGGAGCCCGACGATGCCGTCCCGCGTCGCGGGGACGTAGTCGCGCTTCAGCACGCCGGCCTCGTAGATCTTGAAGCTGTACAGCTTCATGGAGGCGTAGAACTTGTTCTCGGCGAAGCGCGAGCCGATCTTCAGCGTGTGCGTGCTCGTGACGTCGCCCGGGATGGGATTCTGCCAGGCGGTCCTGCGCTCCCACCAGACCGCTCCGCCTTTCGTCAGGGAGACGACCGTGGCGAAGCCGTCCACCGTCGCCACGACGCGGTCGCGGTCCACCGGCTTGCCGGTGTTGAAGAATCCGTTGCCGTAATTGTCGTGGCAGCCCCACGACCAGTTCTGGTCGCTGGCGACATACAGGCGATGCCCGAGGTTGTCGCCCGCGCTCCAGACGCACTGCTGCGGGGTGGTGACGTCCGTCATTTGGAAGTCCGCGACGACCGCCGTGTCCTTCGTCACGCGGTAGCCCGTGTCGACGGACTGCGTGCCGGTGAACTCGACGTAGGGATCGCCCGCCGGGACGTCGGCGGAAGCGGCGGCGGTCGCCGCAACGAAGAGGAACAAGAGCGTTTCGAGTTTCATGTCGACCTTCTTTCTCCAAGTTGTGCCTTTAGTTTATCAAAAAAAGCGGCGCGAAAAGTTCCATTTTACGCGCATAGTTGTTTTATGGACATTCCCGCGCCGTTTTGCTACACTTGCCGCCGATGAAAAGACAGCCCCAGTTTCCGTACCGCGCGATTGCCCGCGGGGATGAGGCGAAAGCGTCGGACAGCCTCGGCGCCTCCGACGAGTTGCACCTCTTCTCGCTGGCCGAAGACGGCATCGGCTGCGTGGCGGGGATCGGCCGGTCGCGCATCGACATCTCCCGCGCGCAGTTCCCGGAACACGTCCATCCCCATTGCCTGGAAATCCACTATTGCCTGCGCGGTTCGCTTGTGTTCGAGGCCGAAGGCGAGACGTACCGCTGTCTTCCCGGCCACGTGTTCCTCACCCAGCCGAAGGACCGTCACCATCTCGTCGAACGCGAACGCGGCCAGCGGCATTTCTGGATGCTCTTCCGCTTTCCCTCCTCGCATGGCGGCGGCGTGCTGGATCTTCCGATGAAGGAATCGCGCCTGCTCTGCAGTCGCCTAGCGGGGATCCGCCGTCGGCTCTTCCCGGGCGACGCCTCGTTGCGCGGCCTCTTCCAGGAGGTGTTCGACCTGTGCGAAACCGAACCGCGCGGCGCATTCCGCACGCTTGAATTGAAAGCGCTCGTCCTGCGCATCCTACTCGTGCTGCTGCGGAGCGCGGAACAGGCCGACGGGAAGCCGCGCTCGGTTCACGTCCGCCTTCAGGACGTTGTCCGCAGCCTGCGTGAGAATCCGCTGGAGCGGCGTACCGTGGAGGACCTTGCGCGCAGCGTCGCGCTGAGCGAGAGCCGGTTCTCGTTCCTCTTCAAACAGGCGACCGGACTGCCGCCGCACGCGTTCATGGCGTCGTGCCGCCTGGCGGAGGCCAGACGCCGCCTCCGTGCTACCGACGAGCCGATCGCCAAGATCGCGCAGGACACGGGATTCGCCTCTTCGCGGCACCTCGCCACGCAGTTCAGGCAGTTCCACGGCATGTCGCCCCGCCAGTTCAGGCAGAAGGAGAAAAGTCGCCGGCGGCTTGATGGGACTGCCGATATTTGATAAACTACACCGCATTGGAGCATTGTACGAGGTCGACAATGGCTAAAATGACGAACAAAAGCAGAAAACGGGCGCACGCCGTCGGGACGGCGCGCATGGATGGGCTTTTGCCGCCGCCTGTGGGGACGAGCGACTGGGCGACCTTTTCACGCGATTCCTATTGCGTGGACAAGACGCTCATCCTGAAGGACCTCATCGACTCGAAGTCGCGCGTGGTTCTGTTCACGCGTCCGAGGCGCTTCGGCAAGACGACGGCGCTGGAGATGATCCGGGCGTTCTACGAGGGCGAAGCGTCGCTGTTCCGCGACAAGAAAATCTGGGCGGCGGGTGCGAAGTACCGCAAGGAGCAGGGCACGCATCCTGTCATTTTCCTCTCGTTCAAGGACATCAAGCAGACCACCGCAGACGGGGCGTTCACCCGTCTTGCCGCCGTGATCGGCGGGGAGGTCGCGCGGTTCTCCGAATG
>CAMPAF010000142.1 GCA_946631535.1 uncultured Verrucomicrobiota bacterium | reverse complement strand
CACGCGCGTGGTGATGCTGATCGCGGATGCGCTGAGCGGCGACGCGCGCCTCACGAGGTTCGGCATCGGCCACTTCGACTACGCGCGCCGCGACAACGGCCTGGTGCCGATGAACAGTCCGTGCTACCTCGTGCAGGATTCCTCGACGTATTCGATGTGCTGGGTGGCGATGCTGGGCGACTACGCGCTCTGGAACGGCGGGAAGGATTTCCTGAAGGCGCGTCTGCCCGGCATGCGCCACACGCTTCACCTGCTCCTAAACTACACCAACGAAGAGGGACTGCTGGAGAACCTGCCGGGGTGGAGCTTCCAGGACTGGGTGGAGGGCTGGGATTTCTTCGGGAACGCGCCGGACGGGCGTCTCGGCCTGAGCGCGGTGAACAACCTGCTCTGCGTGTACGCGCTCGACAGCGCGATCCGCGTGGAGGAGCTGGCGGGCGACAAGATGATGGCCGACTACTGGCGCGCGCGGAAGAAGGCGCTGGCGGTCGCCGCCCTCGCGAAGTTCTGGGACGACCGGCGCGGGATGGTCGCCGACACGGCGGCCCACGACCGGTTCAGCGAGCACGCGCAGTGCCTGGCGTTGTTGGCGGACGTTCTGCCGTCCGACCGCGCGGCGCGCGCGCTGAACGGACTGCTGACGAGTCCGGACCTCGCCCGCACGACCGTCTACTTCTCGCACTACCTGTTCGACGTGTACGTGAAATATGGCCACACCGATCGTTTCCTCAAGCGGCTCGACCTTTGGCGGGACTACGTGAAGACGGGACTCAAGACTCCGCTCGAGGCGCCGGGCGCGCGCGCGCGCAGCGACTGCCATGCGTGGGGTTCGCATCCGATCTACCACCTGCTGACGGGCGTGGCCGGCATCAAGCCCGCGGCGGACGGGTTTGCGTCTGTGCGCATCGCGCCGCAACCTGGTGGGCTGAAGCGCATTTCCGCGCACATGCCTACGTCGAAGGGGATGGTCGTGCTTGCCCTGCGTTTCGAGGGTAATGCCCCGTCCGGTACGGTTACGTTACCGGAGGGACTGCCCGGCACGTTTGTGTGGAAGGGTACGTCACGTCCCCTGCACGCCGGCGAAAACATCATCCGCGGACGCGCGACCGTGTCAGAGCCGTAGGCCGCGGTCAGACGTTGACAAATTCCGAGCCGCCCTTGTGGAAATTGCGGAATATCTTTCCGCCGAGGCGTTCGATAATTGAGGCGACTCCGCTCGTCTTGAACCCTCCGATGCCGGTGTTGAGTTTCTGCATCTCGAAGTTGCCTCCCTCGAAGGCGACAGCTCGGAAGAGATTCCTCTGTCCCGTGGTGAGCTTCGCGCCGGGCTCGGGGATGTCCTCTCCGCGCGCGATGAGGGTTGCGAGGAATTTGCACTCCACGTCCAACTGGCCTGTGCGGTCCTTGCCGCTCTTGCAGTTCCAGCACGGAGTCCAGCCCATCAGGTGCGTCATTACGGCGAGTCGTGCGGCCACCTTGTAGGCGTCATGGCTGTCCGAATGTTCGCCAAACCTTGACATCACGCCCATGCACTGGTTGAAGAGCTTCATCACCGTTTTCCGCTTGTCGCTCGGGATGTTTGGATCGTTGACGAATTGCTGGACCAGTGGTTTCATTTGCTTGTACACCGCCTGGTAGTTCATGTCGTCGGACATTCCCCAGCCGCCTGCCAGGTTGGGAGCGATCGAGCCGAACTTCACGGCGCCAGCGTTGACGCCAAAGTTCAATGTGAACACCCTGGGCTTGATGTGGAAGGTCTCGCCGTTGTGCGTGAACGTGACGCCGTTCTTCGAAACGGTATCCCATGCGGCCTTCTGCTCGCGCAGCATGAGGCGCTCGTCCGAGCTCCTGCCGGGCTTTATGTGGCGCGCGACGTCTGGCGTGAGCAGCGAGACGGAAGTCATGTTCAGGGTTTCTCCGTTACGGACCTTCTGCGCGTTCGCCGGGTCGGCGAGGAACGCCGCGATCACGGCTTCTTCCGCGCGCTTGACGTTTGCGGCGGCGCGCTCCTTGGGATCGGATATCTCCCACGCGCAATGGACGCCGTGCCGGATTCCCTGGAACGCGAGCTTTGGCTGCCCAGTGGTCTTGTCGGGTACTGATATCGACGAGACGGCGAGATTCACGGCGTGATCCGTGTGCGCGCTGTGGCACATGTAGCCTTTCACGTCGGTCTCGTAAGTTTCGCCGATCGGACCGGTAGCGTCGTCCGATTGCGCGCCGATGTGGACTCCGGGGACGATCTTGCTGGTGAGAGTCATTGGCGCGCCGCCGACCGAAACGGTGATCGGTTTGGAGATGACGTCCCAGCTGCCGCGATTGAGCACATCGCGGTAGCCGCTGAAGATATACTTGGCCAGGACATCCTCCTTTAAAGGGATGGACGTGCCCGCCGGAAGCTGCTCCGCAATCTTGGCCATCAATATCTTGGCGAGAGGCTTGTGCATGTCTTTTTCGAGGGGCAAGGTGTCGACGAAGCTGTTGAAGTGTGTGTGTGGGTCGTCTTCTGGCAGGATCATCTCCCCGACTTTGTTGACCGCATCCTGAACCTCGAACGGGAAGTCCTCCTTGATCATGGACAACGCCCTCAATGCGCCGACGGCCCATACGGCCTTGAATGTATGGACATTGCCGGTGCTGAGAGGCTGGCCACTTGTCATTGCTTCGACTTCGGCCTTCTTGTTCATGATTGCTTGGGTAAGTGCAGTAGCGTCTTGCTGGAGCTTTATTGCGGCAGGGTCGGTGTGAGGGATACAGGGGTTCGCGGTCGGGAACAGTCGCCGTGTGAGGTCGTCGCAGCGCTGTTTGAAGTCGGCCAAGGAAGTGTCGTCGACCGGCGTTTCGCTAAGCAAGTCGAGCACAAGCCTGCGCGTCTCCAAATAGTTCTTGGTCACCTTGCTGCTGTAGGTGTCGATTTGCGCCCGAGAGACGGATCCCGACATGAGCTTTATGTCGTCTTGCCTCATGAGCGATTCGACCGCTTGGGAGCTATGGGTGCGTGCGTAGTTGATGACGCTGGCGATGGTCTTCCCGTCTAGCTTCGACGTCGGAGTGAGGCCGGCGGAGGAGAGCGCCTCTTCCGCAAGCGAGACACCGTACTTCATGCTGAGGGCGCGCGTGAAGTCCGCCATCACGTCCGTGCGGACGCTCTTGGCGGATTCCGTGCCGAAGAAGCGCGCGAGTGTCCCGACCTGGTTGGAGGCCTGCTCGAGGCTGGGCGCGGCCGAATCCTTCTTGAGGGCGACCTCGGTGTTCGCGTTGAACGCGGCCCAGTTCGTGTACTGGTCGATGGAGAGAGGCATGGTAGGTCTCCCGTGCTTTATGGGTTGATGATCATGTGGTCGTCGCCGGCCTGTGCGTCGGCGTCCGCGCTCTTCGTCTTCTCGCCGTCGGCGGGCTTCTGGGCATTGGCGACCAGTTCCTCGAGGCGGTCTTTCCACGCGGCCTGCAGTTCGAGGAAGCGCGTGAAGATTGATTCTAGCGACGCGGACGTAACTTCGGCAAGCGGGAAAGGATAGATCAGAACAACCTGCTCGAGATCGGCATTCCAGGAAAGCGTTGCGCCGAGCGTCTCCTGCCAGTAGAAGTTCGCCGACAGCAGTTCTGTGAAAACGTAGGCTCGCACGTCTTCCGGCACTTCGCCGAGGATAGCGACGAAGTCGAGCTCATTCACGTTGGCACGTTCCTGAAGGCAGAACGCGCGGCCGTCTGCAAGCTCGAGCGTGCAGGCGCCGTTGTCGTCAAGCGCGATGTCGAACCCATTCTTCTCGCCAAGTTCCTTTAGTGCCATCGCTAGGTTTTCCATGGTGTCTCCTTGTTTGGTTTTGGGTTAAGCCATTGCGCTTTGTCCTGTCTACACGGTGTGGACAAGTAAGGTTACAGACTTTCTCCCCTTCGTCAGAATAGCGTCATCTGCCCGGGGAGGTCGGAAAGCTTCTTGCGCGGGCGGCGCACGACCTTAGGGGCGTTGACGTCAAGGTCGTTCGCCTCCAGGTTCTTGAGTATCTGGTCGGCGCGGTCCACTACGGCGCGCGGTAGCCCAGCCATCGCGGCCACGTGGATGCCGAAGCTGCGCTCGGCGACGCCGGGGGCGATGCGCCGCAGGAACACGACGCGGTCGCCGTCCTCCTTCACCCGCACGGTGTAGTTCTTGATGCCGTGGAACTTCTCGGCGAGGTCGGTGAGCTCGTGGTAGTGCGTGGCGAAGAGGGTCTTCGCCTTCACCTTCGGGTTCTCATGGAGATACTCGGCCACGGACCAGGCGATGGATATGCCGTCGAAGGTGGAGGTGCCGCGGCCGATCTCGTCCAGGACGATGAGCGAGCGTGGCGTGGCGTTGTTGAGGATGTTGGCGGACTCCTGCATCTCCACCAGGAACGTGGAGCGCCCGCGCGCGAGGTCGTCGCCGGCGCCGATGCGCGTGAAGACGCGGTCGAGCGCGCCGAGGCGCATGGACGCGGCCGGCACGAACGAGCCGGCCTGCGCCATTATGGCGATCGTGGCCACCTGGCGGAGATATGTGGACTTGCCGGCCATGTTGGGGCCGGTGATGAGCATGATCTGGTCGGTGGTGCCGTTCAGCTTTGTGCCGTTGGGGACGAACGGCTCGGCGTCGGGCAGCTGCTCAATGATGGGGTGTCGGCCGTCGGCGATCTCAAGCACGTCCGAGTCGTCGACCACGGGGCGCACATAGCCTGCGGCGAGCGCGCGGTCTGCGAGGGAGAGGATGGCGTCGAGTTCGCCGAGCGCGGCGGCGGTCTGCTGGATCGGCGCCGTGCGCAGGGCCACCTTGGCGACGACGTCGCGGAACAGGTCTGCCTCGAGCGCGTAGGAGCGCTCCTGCGCACCCATCACCTTGCGCTCGTACTCGCGCAGTTCGGGGGTGGTGAACCGCTCGGCGTTCGTGAGCGTCTGGCGACGCTCGTACTCCGGAGGCGCGGCGACGGCGGCGGCCTTGGATATCTCGATGTAGAAGCCGAAGACCGAGTTGCGGCGCACGCGCAGTGTCTTGATGCCCGTTCGCTCCACCTCCTTCGCCTGGTACTCGGCTATCCACCTGTGCCCGGCGGCGGCCATCTCGCGGAGCTCGTCGAGCTCGGCGTTGTAGCCGGGCGCGATGAGGTTGCCTTCGGTGAGGATGACGTTCGGCTGCTCGCAGATCGCGCGGTCGACCAGCGCGACGGTGTCGCACTCCGGCGACAGGCGGTCACGGATGGACGCCACCAAGCCGCCGTCTGCCGTCTGCCTGCCGCCGCCAAGTTCGCCCTTGACGTCCGCCACGGGGCGCAGGGAGGCTGCGAGCGCGCGGAGGTCGCGCGCGTTGGCGCGGCCGGAGTCCACCTTGGCGATGAGGCGCTCGAGGTCGCGGACGCCGCCGAGGCGTTCGCGGAGCGAGGAAAGGGCAATGCGGTCCTTGACGAACGTCTCCACAGCGTCGAGGCGGGCGTTCACGGCGTAGGCGCTGCGGAGTGGCTGGCGGATCCATGCGGCGAGGCGTCGCGCGCCCATGGGGGTGCGCGTGACGTTCAATACGCCGAGGAGCGAAGCTTCCCTCGAGACGCCGTCGCCCGGCAGGAGCGCGAGGTGGCGGATCGTGCCGGCGTCGAGCGCGAGGAAGTCGGCCGACTCGCGCAGGCGGATGCTGCGCACGTGGTCGACGGCGTGCCGAAGGGTGACATGGACGTAGTGGAGGAGGGCGCCGCCCGCGCAGACGAGGTCGTTCTTGCCCTCGAGGCCGAATCCGTCGAGGGCGGTGACGTTGAAGTGGCGCAGCAGCTCCTCGCGCGCGGCGTCGAGGCTGAAGGTCCAGGCGTCTGCGTAGGTGCGGTTCTTCGCGGCGGCCTGTAGGACCTTGTCAAGACGGTCGCCGGCTTCTTCGTCATCCGGCTTGGGGAGGACGAGCTCGGCGGGGCGGTAGCGGGCGAGGGCGTCCGCGAGCTTTTCGGCGGAGTCGAACGGCTCTACCACGAACTCGCCGGTCGAGAGGTCTAGAAGGGCGAGGCCGAGGCCTGCCGCGGCGGCGATGTAGCAGTTGGCGTCCGCGTCTAGGAGGCCGTCCTCGGTGATGGTGCCTGGGGTGACGATGCGCGTGACCTCGCGACGGACGACCTGTCCCTTCTTGACGAGGCGGGGATCCTCCATCTGGTCGCAGATGGCGGCGGTCTTGCCTGCGCGGATGAGCTTGGCCAGGTAGGCGTCGAGCGCATGGTATGGGATGCCGCACAGCGGAGCGCCGCCGCGCTGGGTGAGTGTCGCGCCGAGGATTGGCGAGGCGACGATGGCGTCCTCTCCGAACATCTCGTAGAAGTCGCCGAGGCGGAACATCAGGATCGCCCCGGGCGGCAGCTCGCGCTTGATGGCGCGATACTGCCTCTGCATCGGTGTCAGCTCTTCCGCCATGCGCCTACTTCCGCGTGACGGCGGGACGTCCGCGCCAGACTTCCGGGACCTTGTATCCGAGTGCGGCGGCGATCGTTGGTGCCACGTCTGCCAGCAGCACCGGCTCGCGCAGGCGGAAGCCATCCTTCACGGCGGGGCCGGAGACGAGGAAGGGGATGTCGAAGCAGTTCGCCAGCGCCATGCCGTGCTTCTTGCCCTCGCCGCCGTGGTCGGCCACCAGCATGATCAGCGTGTCGTCGCTCAGGCCGGTGTCCTTGAGGCACTTCACGAGCTTGCCGAGGTTCCTGTCCACGTTCACGCAGGCGTTGGTGAACTCGGGCGTGCCCCAGCCGCACTTGTGGCCGTAGCAGTCGGGCAGGTGCTGGTAGACGTACGTGAACTTGGGCTGCTTCTCCCTGAGGAGCCGGATGGCGGTCGCCATCGTGTCGTCGTCGCGCTGCTCGAGCGAGCCCGTGGCGAAGTACTTCACGTAGTCGACCTCGTTCGTGTTGTGGACGAATCCGATGCCGTCCCAGTTGTAGAGCGAGACGGTGTAGGCGGACGGATCCTGCTTCTTGATCTCGTGGAAGATGCAGGGCAGCTTGCCGTTGTCGAGGGCTGCTGGCGGCGGCGGGACGTCTGGGGCCTTGCTGTTCCACTCGCGGTAGCCGTGGACCTCCACGACGGTACCGTTCATGCACGTGCACCAGTTGATGCCGGAGGAGGTGGGGTAGCTGTTGCGGCCGACGGCGTAGAGGCCGTCCGCGCGGAGCTTGCAGAGGTTGGGCATCTTGTCCCAGGGAATCCACTGGGCACCGAATCCGTCCACGCCCACGAGAACGACGCGCTTCACGCGCGGGCCTGCTTTCGCGGCACAGCATTCTGTAGCGCAATCCGACAGGCAGCCGCATCCAAGCGCCGCCAGAGCCATTCCAAGCAGAATCTTCTTCATGTCTTATTCCTTGGTTGTTGTGAAGGCTTTCAGTATAGCATAAAATCGGGTCTTTGAAACGCCGCCGTTTTGTGGTAGAATACATGCGTTTCGCGGCCGGTATAGCGTAGTGGTAGCGCAGCGGTTTTGTAAACCGCTGGTCGGGGGTT
>CAMPAF010000141.1 GCA_946631535.1 uncultured Verrucomicrobiota bacterium | reverse complement strand
TGTTCTGGTTGTTTCCAAAACTCAATACGCATGGGTGAATTACGCAGATGCGCCCTGGCGAAGCGAATCCTTGTAATCATCCTTCTACAAGCCCACGAATGTTTGGTAAAATGTTGTCGCCGTCGCATGGCGGCTGGAAACGGAACAACTGACATGATCGACCTTTCTGTAGATTTGGGCGGACTCAAGATGCGCACGCCGGTGACGACGGCGAGCGGCACGTTCGGATACGGCACGGAGTACGTGGGCGCCACGGACTACGCAAAGCTCGGCGCCGTGACGGTGAAGGGCATAAGGCGCGACCCGTGGCCCGGCAACGCGATGCCGCGGCACGTCGAGGTGTTTGGCGGGCTCGTGAACGCAATAGGCCTGCAGGGGCCGGGCGTGGAGGCGTTTGCCTCGCACTACGTGAAGCACTACGTGAAGACGGTCGCCGGGACCGGGACCACCGGGACAGCCGGGACCGAGACGGCAAATGCAGTACCGCCGATGATCGTGAACATATGGGGAGGGAGCGTGGAGGAGTACGCCGAGGTGGCGGCGCGCCTCACGCAGGTGGGACCGCCTGTCGAGGCCATCGAGTGCAACGTGAGCTGTCCCAACGTGAAGGAGGGCGGGCACACCTTCGGGCAGGATCCTGCCGTCCTAGCCCGCCTCGTGAAGGCCGTGCGCGCGGCGACGACGCTCCCGCTCATCGTGAAGCTCGCGCCGAACGTGCCCGACATCGCGCCATACGCGGCGGCGTGCGCGGACAACGGCGCGGACGCGCTCGCGCTCATCAACACCATTCCCGCGATGGTGATAGACATCGAGACGCGCCGTCCGGTGCTCGGCAACAGGACGGGCGGCCTCTCGGGACGCTGCGTGCATCCCGTGGCCGTGAAGGCGGTCTACGACGCGCACCGCCGCTCGCGGCTGCCGATCCTCGCGATGGGCGGCGTGTACGAGGCGAAGGACGCCATAGAGCTGATGCTCGCCGGCGCCACGGCGGTGGCCGTGGGCACGGCTACCTTCACGACGCCGGAGACTGCGGCGAAGGTCTGCGACGGCATCGCCGAATACTGCGAGCGGCACGGCATCGCCGCCGCGCGCGAACTGACAGGAGCTTTGGAGGAGTAGAACAATGTACGGAAGACTGTTGACCATCCAGGACGTCTCGTGCGTCGGGCAGTGCTCGGCGACGGTGGCGCTGCCCGTAATCTCGGCGTGCGGCATCGAGTGCGCCATGCTGCCGAGCGCCGTCCTCTCAAACCATACCGGCGGCTTCTCGGCGTGGACGTTCCGCGACCTGACGGACGAGATGCCGAAGATCGAGGCCGAATGGCAGCGCCAGAACATAAAGTTCGACGCGTTCTACACCGGATACGTGTGCCCGCCGCAGATCGACCCTATCCTCTCGATAATGAAATCCGCCGCCAAGCCCGGCGCATTGCGGTTCGTCGATCCGGTAATGGCCGACAACGGCAAGCTCTACACCGGCTTCGGCGACGACTTCCCGGCGCAGATGGCGCGCCTCTGCGAAGGCGCGGACTACATCCTGCCAAACCTGACGGAGGCGGCGTTCCTGCTTGGGCGCAAGCCGGTGCTGGAGGGATACGACAAGTCGTTCATCGAGGAAATGGCGGCCGGGCTACATGCGTTGGGCGCGAAGAACGTGGTGCTGACTGGCGTGTCGTTCGAGCCGGGACTGCTGGGGACTGCGGTATCAGACGGCAAAGAGGTCCGCTACGACTTCAACCCGCGCCTCGCGCGCACTTCCCACGGCACCGGCGACGTGTTCGCGTCCGTCTTCGCCGGAGCGGCTATGCGAGGGCTTCCGGCGCCGGAAGCGTCCGCTCTCGCGGCAGACGTGGTGTGCGCGGCGATCGAGGCGACGCCCGACGACCACTGGTACGGGGTCGCGTTCGAGCGCGTGATCCCCCTTCTCGTCGAACGCCTGGGCTAGGCGTTCGCGGCAATGGTGTGGGAGAGCACCGCGAGCGAGGCGGCCAGGTCCACGTGCTGGACCTTCACCTCTTTCGGGACATCCAGCTGGATGGCCGTGAAGTTCCATATGCCGCGTATGCCTGCGGCGACAAGCTGATCGGCACATGCCTGTGCAGCGTCGCTCGGCACCGTGAGGATGCCTAGCATGACCTTTAGGCGCGGTATGAACTTCGCCATCTCGTCCATCCCGCGCACGCGCACACCATGATGCACCGTGCCGACGACGGACGGGTTGACGTCGAAGGCAACGACGATTCGAAGGTTCTGATCCTCGAACCCGTGATAGCCGAGCAAGGCGTGTCCGAGCGACCCGACGCCCACGAGCGCGGCGTACGTGGCGTTGTCCCAGCCCAGAGCGCGGTTGATCGCCTCGATGAGCTCCTTTGCCCGATAGCCCTTGCGTGGCGTGCCCGGCTCGCCGGCCATGGCAAGGTCCTTGCGGACCACGACAGGATCTATTCCCAGCTCACGCGCAAGCGCGGCGCTGGACACATAGAGTTCCCCCCGCGCGATCTTCAAGCTGATGGCTCGCAGGTAAATCGGGTAGCGCCGGATCGTCGGGAAAGGTAACCCCGAAGGCTTTTCGCTAGTTGCCATGCGCGCATTATATCACGTTTTGCCGCGTCGTGCGCGCCAAACGGCATTTTTTTGATATAATATGACGTTTCCCCAACAGGAGATCAGAAGATGATAGACCCTAAACTCCTCACCGCGCGCGCAGAAGACGTGCGGAAAATGGACGCGATCGACCCCGCGCTGTACCACAAGTACGGCGTTAAGCGGGGTTTGCGCAATGCCGACGGCACTGGCGTGCTGGTGGGCCTCACCTGCATCGGCAACGTGCACGGCTACGTTGTGTCCGAAGGCGAGAAGCAGCCCGTGCCAGGCCAGCTGTTCTACCGAGGCTTCGACGTGGTGGACCTGGTGCGCGGCTGCGAGAAGGACGACCGGTTCGGCTTCGAGGAATGCGCCTACCTGCTCCTGTTCGGCCGGCTCCCGACCAAGCTGCAGCTTGCCGACTGGCAGGAGATCCTCGCCGAGTATCGCCGCCTGCCCGACGGCTTCAAGGAGAAGGCCATCATCCGCGCCGCGAGCAAGGACCTGATGAACGCCATCGCTCGCGCGGTGCTGACCGCCTACACCTACGACGAGAACCCCGACGCCCTCGACCTCGAGACGAATCTCGGCCAGGCCGTGTGGCTGATCGCCGCGTTTCCGACGATCGCCGCCTACGCGTACCGCGCGAAGGCCCACTACCACCTGGGCCACTCCCTCGTGCTGCGTTACCCCGATCCCGAAAAAGGAACGGCGGAGAACCTGCTCGGCCTCATCCGCAAGAACGGCGAGTACACCAAGCTCGAGGCGGAGACGCTCGACCTCGCGCTCATCCTCCACGCAGAGCACGGCGGTGGCAACAATTCCAGCTTCGTGACGCACGTCATCACGTCCGCCTACTCGGACATGTACTCCACCATCGCCGCCGCCACGCTTTCGCTCAAGGGCAGCCGCCATGGCGGCGCCAACCTCCGCACGATGCGCCAGATGGCAGAGATGAAGCAGAACATCTCGAAGTGGACCGACAAGGGCGAGGTGGCCGACTACATCGCAAAGATAGTGAACAGGCAGGCCGGCGACGGCACGGGGCTCGTCTACGGCCTCGGACACGCGGTCTACACCCTCAGCGACCCGCGTGCCGTCCTGCTGAAGGAGAAGGCGCGGAAGCTCGCGGAGGCGCAGGGACGGATGGACGAGTTCGCGCTCTACGACACGATCGAGACGCTCGGACCGGACATCATCCGCAAGGCCCACCACGGCGCGCGCGAGGTGTGCGCGAACGTGGACCTCTATTCCGGGTTCGTCTACGACATGCTCGGCATCCCGCAGGACCTCTACACGCCGCTCTTCGCGGTGGCCCGCGTGGTGGGCTGGTGCGCGCACCGCATGGAGGAGCTCGACAACGCCGGGCCGATCATACGCCCCGCATACAAGCCCGTCTACAAGGCGCGCGACGTCCGCGAGTACCAGCCCCTCTCCGAGCGGGAGTGAAACCATGAAGATCAAGACAATCGCGGGCGGCGTCTGCGCCGCCAAGGGTTTCCGCGCAGCGGGCGTGCCCGCGCGCATCAAGTACGAGGGCCGCAACGACGTCGCCCTGATCGTGGCCGACGCGCCCTGCGCGGCGGCGGCCGTGTTCACGACCAACGCCGTGGCCGCGGCGCCCGTGCTCTACGACCGCGCGGCCGTCAAGTGTGGGCGCATCCAGGCCATCCTAGCCAACAGCGGCTGCGCGAACGCCTGCACGGGAGCGGCCGGCTACAAGGACGCCGAGAAGAGCGCACGCGAGACGGCAAGGACGCTCGGCATCGACCCGGCGCACGTGCTCGTGGCGTCGACCGGCGTCATAGGGCATCGCCTGCCGGTGGATCGGCTCCTCGCCGGCATGAAAGCCGCGGCTTCGCAGCTCGCCGCCTCGCCCGAGGCCGGCCTCGCGGCCGAAAAGGCCGTAATGACGACGGACACGAAGCCCAAGCAAGCGGCAGTGCAAGTCACGATAGGCGGCAAGACCGTCACCGTCGGCGGCATGTGCAAGGGATCAGGCATGATCGAGCCCAACATGGCCACGATGCTCGGCTTCATCACCACCGACGCGGCCATCACGCCCGCGATGCTCCGCCGCGCGCTGAAGCTGGCCATCGCCGCGAGCTTCAACCGCGTGGTGGTGGACGGCGACGAGTCTACGAACGATTCCGTGTTCCTGCTCGCCTCGGGCGCGGCCGGCAACAGGACGATCGCCTCGTCCGGCGCGGACTTCCGCGCGTTCGTGGAGGCGCTGACTGCCGTTGGCGTATCGCTCGCCAGGCAGATGGCGGCGGACGGCGAGGGCGCGACGAAGTTCGTCACCGTCACCGTGAAGGGCGCGAAGACGCAGAAGGACGCCGACCGCGCCGCGCGCGCCGTCGCGAAGAGCCCGCTCGCCAAGACGAGCTGGTTCGGCAAGGACCCGAACTGGGGCCGCGTTCTGGCGGCCGTGGGCTACTCCGGCGCGAAGGTGGACGACCGCGCGGCGGAGGTGTTCTACGGCAAGACGTGGGCATACCGCAAGGGCAAGGTGGCCGACGCCGCCCAGCTCGCGAAGCTGGCGAAGGAGATGGAAGGCGGAGAGCTCGCGGTGACGGTGGACCTGCACCTCGGCGCGTTCGCTTCCACCATCTACACGTGCGACTTCTCGCTCGACTACGTGCACATCAACGCCGACTACACCACCTGACGGATGCCGCAGTTCAGTCGACGCGGAACGCCGTCATGGAATTCGCGTCGTCCGCAGCGTAGCTCCACACGACTTTCCCGTCGCGCGTGATCTCGCATGCCGTAGCCTTCTCCCGTGCGGAAGAGCCGTTAGACCACGTGCCGAGGACCAGGTTCCCGTTCCGCCGCTCCTGTATGCCGCAGATGTACGCGAGCTTCAGGTCCGGCGCATCCGCGCAGCTGAACGACCACGCCTTCTGGTGGTCCGGCGTGAACTCCGTGACGCCGTCGAGGTGCGAGACGATCGTGTTGCCGTTCGCGCGGCGCAGACAGTCGAACGCGAACGGCGGAGCGGGCTGCTCCCACAGGAGCTTGCCCTTGCGGTCGAATTCGCGCACGCAGGCCGCGCCCGCGCAGCAGACGAGGTACGTGCCGGCTGGAGTCTTGCGCACGAGCCGCAGCCGTCCGTGCCGTCTCGGCAGCTTCCCTGCCGCGTCGCGGGCGTCCACCTTGAACCTCACCCGTTCGCGGCGCGGAGCATTCGGCGGAAACGCCGCCTGAGGCGCAAGCTCCACGATTTCGCACGTGGAGTTGACGGCCATCACGATCGCACCGTCCGGCTCGATGGTGAACCCCAGCACGCCGCCGCCAACCTCGTCCTGCGCCCGCCACACCAGTTCCGGATCGCCACCCGCGAGGGGCACGCGCCACAGCCGCCCGTTGGACCAGTAGAGATGTTCCGCCGTCTTCCGCACGCAGTGGATGTTGCCGCATCCGTTCCAGCGGCGCAGCACCGCACCATCCTCGCCCACAAGCACGGCCCTGCCATAGCCAGCGTACAGGAGCGGACCGTCCATCTTCCCCTTCAGCGGATTTGCGGCAGGACCGTCCCGCCATACGTACTCCTCTCCCTCGCCGAAAGCGTCGAGCGCGGCGGCAAACTCAGGCGTCACGCGGTCGCGCCGCACCGCCACCTGCGCCGCCGGCGACGCGCGCCTGAGCGCGACGCCCGCATGGCGCACACGCTCCAGGAACGCCTCAGGCGTCAATCCCTCCGCATCGGCCTCCCAGATGTCCGGCTCGTCAGTACGCTGTGCCAGCCATGGCGCGCGAGGCGGGGCGTCAGTCCGCGCCTGCGAGAAGAAGCGCGTGAGGAGCGTGTCGTCGGAAAAGGCCGCGCCCCAGCTGTTGTGTCCGCAGCCGGGATATTCGGTGTAGGAGACGCGACCGTTGACGTTCCACAGCGCCTCAACCATCGCGCGAGACCGAGCATGCGGCACGACCGCATCCGCGTCGCCGTGGACCGCGAACACGGGCACCTTGCGGATGCGCCACGCCTGGTGCGGATCGCCGCCGCCGCATACTGGCATGCCGGCGGCAAACAGGTCCGGGCGGCGGCAGAGCGCGTCCCACGTGCCGTACCCTCCCATGGAAAGCCCCGCCACGTACACGCGCGCAGGATCGATGTTCCGCGTGCGGATCGTGCGCTCCACGAGTTCCAGCGCCAGCCTCATCGAGACGGACGCCTCCGGCGGCATCGCGTGCGAACTTGCCGCCCAGTCAACCTCCACCCACTTGCGCCCGTCTGGACATTGCGGCGCCAGAAGGCAGACGCTCTCGCCCTTCCGCGCAAAGAAGTCGAGAATCGGTCCGACCGCGTGCTTCAGCTGCGCGGCGTTGTCGCTCCCCCTCTCGCCCGCTCCATGGAGAAATAGCACAAGCGGCATCGGCTTCTCGCCCTCCTTCTGGGAGGGTCGCAGTTCACTGCGACCGCACCGATACAGCAGCACCTCCCCCGCCTCGTTCGTGTATGCGCGCGGCTCGGTCGCCGCGAAAGGATCGATCTCCGCAACAGCGGCACCTGCAATCGCCAGCGCCGTAGCAAGAAGTCTTGCCCTCATGACTCTCCTGTCAGTTGGTAGTTGGTAGATGATAGATGGTAGAGTTACGTCACTTGAGAAGGACAGAGACGCGCTCGGGGAACTTGCGGTAGTCGTCGATGGCGATGTAGTCCATCCCCTTGATGCGCACGTGCGAGTCGCCGCCGCCGTCGTCGAAGTCGTCGCCTATGAAGATGATCTCGTCGCGCGTGTAGCCGTGCTCCTTGGCGTAGGCCATGATGCAGTCGTACTTGTTGTACTGCGGGCCGGCGAAATCGAACGACGAGCTACCGCCGATGTAGACGGAGAAGTCCTTGAAAATCTTGCAGACCTCGGGGTACATTGCGCGGCGCTTCTTGCGGTCGGG
>CAMPAF010000140.1 GCA_946631535.1 uncultured Verrucomicrobiota bacterium | reverse complement strand
GACTGCATCCGCAACCACAAGACGCCGCTCATCAACCTCAAGTGGCACAAGCAGACCATCCAAGCCATGCTCGGCTGCTACGAGTCCATTCAGACAGGCAAGATCGCGCGCGTCGGATAAATGTGGTAGAATAGCGGCATGTTTCCGCGAAAGATCAGAGTCTGCGAGCTGTTCGGGATCCCCATATTCCTGGACTTCTCGCTCATCATCCTGCTCGTCATGTTCGTGATGGACTTCGGGTCCTTCACGTACGGGCTGAGCTTTGCGCTTGCCCTGGCCGTCTCCATCACGCTGCACGAGCTGGGGCATGCGCTGACCGCGCGCGTGTTCGGGTATCGGACGCGCGACATCACGCTGTCGCTCCTCGGCGGATGCGCGTCGCTCATCGCGTTGCCGCGCAAGGCGAGCCAGGAGTTCGTGACGGCCGCCGCAGGTCCGGCGGTCTCGTTCGCGATCTCTGGGCTCGCCTGGCTTGCCCTCGCCTTCCTTCCGATATCGAATCCATGGACGGCCAACATGCTGGCGTACACGTTCTGGATGAACCTCGTGCTAGGCGGCTTCAACCTGCTGCCGGGCTTCCCGATGGACGGTGGACGCATCTTCCGTTCGGTGGCGCGGATCTTCACCACGCGGGCGAAGGCCACGTACATCGCCATGATCGTCGGGCGCGGCTTTGCGATCCTGCTGGCGCTGCGCGGCCTGCACTCGCTCGTGACGGGCGGCGGCTGGGGCTTCATATCGCTCCTCATCGCGTGGATGATCTGGCGCGAGGGATGGAGAGAGTATCAGCAGGCGCTGATGGATGAGCAGTGGGGCGGTTCTTGGGACTGGTCTGCGCGCGTTTCGCCGCCGCCGTACGGGGGCGACGAGGACGACGTCGAGGTCCGCCGCCGCCGGTAGCTACATCCTTGCCCGGTTGACGAAGTAGACGGCGCCCACCATGCAGAGGAGCGCCCAGAGGTAGTCCCAGCGCCACCGTTCGCCCATGAACAGGATCATGAACGGCACGAACACGCAGACGGTGATCACCTCCTGGATGATCTTGAGCTGAGCGACGTTCATTCCAGATGCCGCGCCGAGCCTGTTCGCGGGCACGGCGATGATGTACTCGACGAGCGCGATGAGCCAGCTGACCACGATGATCGCGATCAGCGGCCAGTGTGAGGCTCCGGGCTTCTGGAGGCGCAGGTGCCAATACCAGGCGAACGTCATGAAAAGGTTGCTCGCCACGAGCATCACGACTGTCGTCGCTACTCCTAGCGTGCGCGGAATCTCGTTTGCTGTCATGGATTTCTCTAGCCTATATGTAGCTCTGGGTGCCAGGTGAAGGCGGTGATGTTGCGCCAGCGGACGGCCGTAGGATGGCCGTCGAACGTGGATAGCACCTCGACGTCCGGCGAGAAGATCGCCGAGATGGCCGGCGCGCGGATGAATGTCATGGGCACGTCCGGGGTGCCGTCGAACGTGCCGCGGGCCGTGAAGCTGCCCAGCTGCCGTCCGTAGGCGTTGCGGCGGACCGCGACGGGCAGGACGCCGAACCACCGCTCGGGGCGCACTGAGCGTTCGCCGCCGTCCTCGACCTTCTCGGCGAGGAGGATCAGTCCGGCGCAAGTGGCGAAGACTGAAAGCCCGCCGTCGATGGCGGACTTGATCGGGTCGAAGAGGCCTAGATCCTTGAGCAACTTGCCCTGCACGGTCGATTCGCCGCCGGGCAGCGCAAGCAGGTCCATGCCGCGCGAAAGGTCGGCGCGCTGGCGGATCTCGAAGACGTCCGCGCCCTTGGCGCGCCAGTACGCCTCCATCTCCGCGAACGCGCCCTGTACCGCTAGAACACCGACGGTCATCACTTTCCGCGCTCTTCCATGATCGTCTCGATCTCCTCGGCGTTGATGCCGACCATGGCGGGACCGAGGTTCTCGGAGAGCTTGGCGAGGAGCTTGGAGTCCTGCCAGTTGGTGACGGCCTGCACGATCGCCGCCGCGCGCTTCGCGGGGTCGCCGCTCTTGAAGATGCCGGACCCGACGAACACGCCCTCCGCGCCGAGCTCCATCATGAGCGCGGCGTCGGCGGGGGTGGCCACGCCGCCGGCGGCGAAGTTCACGACGGGGAGCTTGCCGTTCGCGTGGACGAACCGCACGAGGTCGAGGGGCGCGGCGAGTTCCTTTGCCGCCTCGTAGAGCTCGTCCTCGCGGAGGGAGGCGACCCTGCGTATCTCGCTCTGCATCTTGCGCATGTGCCTGACGGCCTGCACCACGTCGCCGGTGCCCGGCTCGCCCTTGGTGCGGATCATCGTCGCTCCCTCGCCGATCCGGCGAAGGGCCTCGCCAAGGTCGCGCGCGCCGCAGACGAACGGCACCGCGAACTTCGTCTTGTCGATGTGCCGCGTGTCGTCGGCGGGAGAGAGCACTTCCGACTCGTCGATGTAGTCGATCTCGATGGCTTCGAGGATCCTTGCCTCTGCGATGTGCCCGATGCGGCACTTGGCCATGACGGGAATAGAGACGGCTTCCTGGATACCCTTGATCATCGCGGGATCGCTCATGCGGGAGACGCCGCCCGCCGCGCGGATGTCGGCTGGAATGCGCTCCAGGGCCATTACCGCGCATGCGCCGGCCGCCTCGGCGATCTTAGCCTGCTCGGGCGTCGTCACGTCCATGATCACGCCGCCCTTGAGCATCTGCGCGAGGTTGCGGTTCAGTTCCTGTCTGTCGCTCATCTTCTGGGTTCTTTCTTTCATGAGATACGTTTTCCACGCCATTGGGGCGGGAGAAACGGCAATATTATACACCCATGCGTGCCGTCATGCCAAATAGAAACGATGCTTGCTTGGCAATAGGTTCGTCCTATGCCGTGGCAGCGGCGCGGCGCTCGATAGCGCCCGGGATGTTCTGCGCGATGCGGTACTTCGCCACGGTTCTGCGGGCGATCTTGATGCCTTTCTCCGTGAGGATTGCGGCGATCCTGTCGTCGGAAAGCGGATTGCGCGGATCCTCGGCGGCGATCATGTCGCGGACCATGTGCTGCACGGAAGTGTTCGTGACTGTCTCCCCGGACTCGGTGGCGAGGCCGCCGGCGAAGAAGCGGCGCATCTCGACGGTGCCGAACGGCGTGCTCATGTACTTGTCGCGGACGGTCCGCGAGACGGTGGTGCCGTGGACGCCCACGACGTCCGCCACCTGTTGCATCGTCAGCGGCCGCAGGGCTTCCATGGTCCGCTTCTCGAAGACGTCGGGCTGCGCGTCGATGATGGCCTGGGCGATGTTCCTGATGGTGTTCTGCCTGTTGGCGACGGCCTCTTGGAGTGCCTTTGCGGCGCGGATGCGCTCGCGGACATACGACCTCGTCTCCTCGTCGCAGTCGGGGTCGGCGAGCATGCCCAGGTAGCGCTGGGAGATGCGTATCTCCGGGAGGTCTCGGCTGGAGACCTTCGCCTGCCAGCCGGTCTTTCCGCGCGGCACGACGAACACCTCCGGCCGCACGTAGTCGCGTGCCCTGTCCACGTCCACGCTCTTTTCGATGTTGGCGGGCCGAAGCGACAGGCCTGGCCTGGGATCGAGTGTGCGCAGCTCCGCGAGCGCCTTCTTGTACTCGTCGGGCGTCAGCTTGAGAGACTGGCAGATAAGCCCCTCGCGCCGCGCCGCGATGTCGGGCAGGTGGCGCTCGATCAGCGCGCGCACCTCATCCTCCCACGGCGAGTCGTCGAGCTTCTCCATCTGCGACAGCAGGCATTCGCGCAGGTCGCGCGCGCCGCAGCCGAGCGGGTCGAACGTCCTGATCGCCGCCAGCACGCCGAGGACGTGCGTCTCGCTCTTTCCCGTGACCATCACGATGTCCGGCAGGGAGCCGCGGAAGTAGCCGTCGTCGTCGATGTTGCCGATCAGCGTCTCGGCCAGCGCGTGGTCGGCGCGGTCGATATCGGATAGCGGCACTTGGGCCTTCAGGTGCTCCTGCAGCGACTCGGAGCGGACGAGCGAGTCGAAGAGGTGCTGCCGCTTCGACTGCGCCTCCTCGTCGCCAGGGGCGCTCTGCATGTTGCCGAGAAAATAGTCGCGGTAGCCGTCGTCCGTGGAGAGCGTTGTCTGCGCGGCCTCGCCGCCAGGCGTGAAGTCGAGCTCGCGTTCCGTGATCGCGGCTCCGGGGTGCTCCTGCGGAAGCTCCGATGACATCTGCCTCTCGATCGGGCTGCGCACTTCCTCGATGACAGGATTGAGCTCCATCGCATGCTGGAGCTCCGCGCGCAATTCCAGCGACGTCATCTGCAGCATCTTGAGAGACTGCCGCATCTGCGGGGCCATCGTCTGGCCCAGCCGCATGGATTGCGTAAGGCTATATCCTTGTCCTGCCATTGTCTGCGTCAAATGATACCAAATCTGCGCAGTGGTTCAACGGGCAATCCCATGATATTTTCGTACTCGCCGGTGTATGAGGCGACGAGCAGGTCGCCACTCTCGTCTATATCGTACGCGCCCGCGCGATCAAGCGGGCGCACGCGCGCGACATAGTCGTCGATGGCGGCGGTGGAAAGCGCGCGGAAGGTCACGTGCGAGCACGCGCAGGCGGTGGTAGGAGCAAAACTCTTAAGGGCGGCGGCCACCTGCGGAGCCTGGGCGGTGAGAGGAATGGCGGCGGCATCGCCGGGGCCAACGTAGGCGACACCGGTGAAGACGATGTGGGTGTTCCCTGAGAGCTCGCGCAGGAACGCCTTCGCTTCGGCGAGGTCGCGCGGCTTGCCGTAGATCTTGCCGTTGAACCACACGATGGTGTCCGCCGCGAGAATCGCCCGCCCCGTCTCTTCGGGAGGGTCGCGCTCCTGCGCGACCGCCGCGCGCAGCTTCGCGCAGGCGTTCGCGGTAACGGTGCACACGGGGTCGTGCGGCAGCGACACCTCGGGCGCATCCGTCTTCACGATCTCGAACTCGACGCCCAGGTCACGCAGGATCTTGGCCCGCCGTGGCGAGCCGGATGCAAGTATCAACGGCTTCATCTATCTTCTCCGGTATGAAAATCGGCAGGGCGTGTTCCGTGCCGGGGACCATCGTCACGGAAGCCTGCGGAAAGACTGTCTTGAGCCAGGCGGCGTTCTCGGGCCGCACGATGCCGTCGTGCTCGCTCTGGAAAACGTGGATGTTAGTGGCTAGTGCGGGGTGGCTAGAGGCCAGTTCGCCACGCACGTCCGTATCCAGCAGGTACTTGAGGCCGCGCTCGAGGTTCGCGGGATCGTCTGCGAGATAGGGGTTCGGCTTGCCTTCCGGCACGCCGAAGAATCCTATGCCTTGCGTCTTCAGCAGACCGTACCGGAGCGCCTCCAGGCGGTGCGGGGTCATTCCTCGCCAGCCCGTCTCCTTGTCCTCCATCATGCGCGGCGTTGCCGCGATGAGCACCATGCCCACGACCTTCTCCGGGAAGCGCGCGGCGAGGCGCAGCGCCGAGCTGCCGCCCATCGACCAGCCGACGAGGATGCAGCGCTCGACATTCTCGATTGCCGCCTCCGGTTCGCCGTCCAGCTGCTCCACGTAGCTGAACAGGCGTGGGAGGGCCGAAACTTGTTTCGTCCGCATGAACCCACACAAATCCCAGGCGTGCGGACTTGCCGCCCACCCGTTCAGCACGAAGACGGGCGGCCGCGCGGGAGCGCGGCCCTCCCGTATCGGCTGCAACAGGTTGCGACTCTCCCGTGCGGCGGCAAGGCGCTTCAGCTCGGCGGCGATGGCGCCGATTTCGCGGCCGCGGCCACGCTCGTAGTCGCCGTCAGCCATTGTCGGCCATCCTTTCTGCGAATGCCACAATGCGGCGGGCGACGGCGAGCTTGCTCATGAGCGGGAGATGCCTCACGAGTCCGTCGGGCGTGACGAACGTCACGCGGTTCGTGGTGGTGCCGAAGCCGCTGCCGCGCGCGGTCACGTCGTTGCCGACCACGAGGTCGAGGCCTTTCTCCCGGCACTTGCGTGCGGCTTCGGCGGCGGGCGCGCCCGTTTCGGCGGCAAAGCCGATGCGGACCAGGCGTGCGGCCGCGCGGGAACGCGGCCCTCCCAGCTGACGGTTGATGGTCTTGAGAATGTCTGGGTTGCGGACGAGCTTGAGAGTGTCCGACATCTCGCCTTTCTTCAGCTTTGTCTTCGCGCATCGCGCGGGCCGCCAGTCAGCCACCGCGGCGGTCATCACGAGGACGGTGGTGTGCCGTGCCGCCGCGCGGGAGCGCGGCTCTCCCAGCTCGGCCAGCACGGCGGCGAGCATGTCGCGGGCTGAGATCACGTCGATGCGCCTGACGCCGGGGGGCGTCTTGAGCGAGACGGGGCCGGCGACGAGCGTTACCTCGTGCCCGGCGGCGCGCGCGGCGCGCGCGACGGCGAACCCCATCCGTCCCGAGGATGGATTGGACAAGAACCGCACGGGATCGAGATGTTCCCGCGTCGGCCCAGCTGTGACTATGAACCGCATGGGACTAGTATAGCAAAAGGAGCGCTGCCGTGACGGCGACACGGAAAGATGGTACAATCCTGTCTCGTTTGGAAACCCAGCTTGGCGAAAGGATAAGACGAATGAGGATCTTGGCGTTTGGAGCTTGCGCTCTGACGGTCTGCATGGCTTGTGCGGAGGAATGGCCCGAGGCGAAGGTGCGTGCGCTCGAGCGGCGCGCGATGGAGGCGGTGGCGGATCTCGCGCTTGTGCCGCCGCCGCTCAACGTGAACCCCGGCCCGGAGTACAGCGCTGCAAATGAGCGCTGGGCGATGAACAACGGCGCGGCGCTTACGCCGAAGGGACGCCTTTGGGCCAGCTGGATCGGCGGCGGCGACTCGCCCGAGGCCTACACGGTCTGCGCATTCTCCGACGACAAGGGCGAGACGTGGAACCCGCCGGCGCTCGTGGTGGACGGGCATGACCCCAAGCGCATCCCTTTCCCGCGCAGCAACATCATCGCGAACCTCTGGACAGATCCTGACGGGAAGCTGCACCTGTTCGTGAGCCAGTCCATGTGGCACAACGACGGTCGCATGGGCGTGTGGGAGACGGTCTGCGCAAACCCCGACGACGCGAAGCCCGCATGGTCGCCCATACGGCGCATCTGCGACGGCGCGGTGCTCAACAAGCCGATCGTCCTCAGGAACGGCACGTGGCTCCTGCCGGTGGAGCTCCCCCGCACATGGGGCCCTTGGTCGGGACTGTTCGGCACGAGCAGCACGGACGCCGGCGCGCTTGCCCTCGCCTCGACGGACCGCGGCAAGACATGGACGCGGCGCGGCGTCGTGACCGTGCCCGAAAGCGACTGGCCGGAAAACCACTTCCTTGAATTGAAGGACGGGACGATCCGCATGTACATGCGCTCGCGCAACGGCCTGCGCATGGCAGAGTCCCGCGACGAAGGCCGCTCGTGGGGCGAGGTGACGAAGCCCGCCGGGATGGACCAGCCGTGCGCCCGCTGCCAGGTGCGCGCGCTCGCCTCCGGGAGCTGGATATTCGTGAAGCACCTTTCGCCGCCCGACTCCTTCAACGACAACAAGCGCATCGGGC
>CAMPAF010000139.1 GCA_946631535.1 uncultured Verrucomicrobiota bacterium | reverse complement strand
GTGGAGGACGCGCTCAGGTGGGCGAACCTCTTCGTCACCACGACTGGCAACGTGGACATCATCACGGCCGAGCACATGGCGAAGATGCGCGACCGCACGATCGTCTGCAACATCGGCCACTTCGACGACGAGATCCAGGTGGCGCGCCTCGTGTCGTGGCCGGGCGTAAAGCGCACGAACATCAAGCCGCAGGTGGACAAGTTCACGTTCCCAGACGGGCATTCCATCTACCTGCTCGCCGAGGGCCGGCTCGTGAATCTCGGCTGCGCCACTGGCCATCCCGGCTTCGTGATGTCTAACAGCTTCACGAACCAGTGTCTCGCGCAGATGAAGCTCTGGAAGGAACGCGCGTCGGCGAGGCCGCAGGTCGTGCGCCTGCCGAAGGAGCTGGACGAGGAGGTGGCCAGGCTGCACCTTGCCGCGTGCGGCGCCAAGCTCACGAAGCTGACGAAGCGCCAGGCCGACTACATCGGCGTGAACGTGAACGGCCCGTTCAAGCCGGACTACTACCGCTACTGAGGAGAATACCATGGATGCGTTCTTCAGACACGTGCCGGTCCTGCTCATATTCCTTACTTTGTCGGGAGCCGCCTGGCTGTTCGGCGGCAGATATACGGATGCAATGCTTCCTGTCATACCGTGGCTGTGGGCGTTACTGTTCGAGGTCATGCTGTTCTTCCCGCAGAGGCGTCCGTACGAGGATCCGGTGTCCGCGCGCCGGCGCGTGTGCCACAGGCTAGGGCGAGATCCGTTGCTGTACGTCACGCTCGCGTTCATACTGCTCCTGGTGATTCCGCTCATGAACCGCGGCCTGTGTCCCGTTTGCGACTATCCGGAGATCATGAGGGGGCGTTCTCCGGATCCGAGCATCCCGTTTGCGCCGTTCTGCGTTGACATTGCCGAGCACTTCAATGTCATGCTGTGGTTTGTGCCCGCCCTGACCGCGATGCTTGCAGTGCGGCATGCCCTGTCGCACACCGGCAAGCGCATGCTGATGGAGATGCTTGTGTGGAATGCCGCCGCCCTTGCCGTGCTAGGCTTCATACAGCAGGCATCTGGCGCGGAGGCCCCTTTCTGGAACGCGCCCATACACAAGAAGCATTTCTTCGCGTCATTCGGTTACGTGAACCATGGCGGGGCATATTTCACCATGATGTTTGCGTTTGCGGTCGGGGTATGGTTGACGCGCGTGGCAGAGGTTGCAAAGTTCCCGCCCATCGACAAGGGGCTGTCCATAGCGCAGCAGCTGATCTCTCGCTTCATCAGGGCGCATTATCCCCTTTTACCGGCGGCGCTTATCATGTATGCCGTGCAGGCGACGCTATGCCGCGCGGCCATGCTCTGCATGATCGTCCTCGCCGCGCTGGCGTTCCTATACTACGAGTGTTCCTTGTTCTTCTCCAGGAGCAACCGCGCGGCAAATGTGAAAAAGGCATCCTTCGGCATTGTGGGCGGCACGATCGTCGTCATTTCCATGTTCATCTTCGGCCCGAAAGATTGGACTCGCGAGCTCGGCACGGTCACGTCGCATGCCTTGCTTGACCGCGTCACAGGGAAGGCGCAGTACCATTCGCGCGTGGCGACGGAGATATTGCGGGAACATCCGCTGTTCGGTATAGGCGGGTGGGGGTACAGGCACCTTTGCACGAAGTACATGACGGAAGAGGAGATGAAGCATCTGCAGCTTCGTGGCGGCGCCAACGTCCACAACGACTTCTTGCAGTTCCTATGCGAGCATGGTCTCGTCGGATTCGGCCTGCTGGTCACGATCTTCCTGATGCTGGTCGTGCCGCTGTTCCGCAGATGGGTCACGCTCTACCGGGCGGCACGTTTCTTGCGTGCCGAGGCGCTGCCGCCTAGTCCGCGAGCGTTGTATTGCCTTCCAGCAGGGACGTTGTGGATAATGCTTGGCAATGCCGCGCTGCTGATCTGCGCCAGCGGAGACTGTCCGATGCGGTCCCTGTCCGTTCTGTCGGCGTTCTTCGTCTCACTTGCCGCCGCGGACGGCTATCTGCCGCGCGAACAGGAGGGTAGATGATAACCCGGCGCACGGGCGCGCATGGCGAACAGGTTAGCCTTCTGGGCTATGGCGCCATGCGCTACCCGACTGTCGACGGCGGCCATGCCGCCATGTCGAGAGGCGGATCGAACGCGGCGATCGACACGGCCGCAGTGCAGCGGCACGTCGACTACTGCATCGAGCACGGCGTGAACTACTTCGACACGTCGCCAGCCTACTGCCGCGGAGAGTCCGAGAAGGTGCTTGGCGACGCGCTCGCCAAGCATCCGCGCGACAAGTGGTTCGTGGCCACCAAGCTCTCCAACTTCGCCGCCAAGACCCATTCCTTCGAGGCCTCGCGCGCCATGTACGAGGAGTCGCGCCGGCTGCTCCGCACCGACGTCATCGACTTCTATCTTCTCCACTCCATCGGCGGCGGCGGCAAGAATTCGATGAAGCTCTTCAACTCGCGCTTCATCGACAACGGCATGCTCGACTTCCTCCTGAAGGAGCGCGAGGCCGGCCGCATCCGCAACCTTGGCTATTCATTCCACGGCGACGAGGCCGTCTTCCGCCACGCCCTATCGATGCACGACAAGGTCCACTGGGACTTCGTCCAGATCCAGCTCAACTGGGTGGACTGGCATCACGCCAAGGAGGTAAATCCGCGCAACGTCAACGCGGAGACGCTCTACAGCCTCCTCGCCGAGCGCAAGATACCTGCCGTGATAATGGAGCCTCTGCTGGGCGGACGCCTCGCGCGGCTCAACGACACCATCTCGCGCAGGCTTGCCCGCCTCGATCCCAACGCGACGCCCGCAAGCTGGTCGTTCCGCTTCGCAGGCTCTCTCCCCGGCGTGCTGACCGTCCTGAGCGGCATGACGTACCTCAAGTACATCGAGGAGAACGTGCGGACGTACTCGCCGCTCAAGCCGCTTGACGCGACCGAGCTCGCCACGCTGGAGCGGTCCGCCAAGACGTTCCTTTCCGACGACAACGTCCCATGCACCGCGTGCGACTACTGCATGCCTTGCCCGTACGGACTGGACATCCCCGGAATCTTCTCCCTCTGGAACCAGGCCGTGGTCGAGGATCGCTTGCCTGACGAGCCGGGCGATCCCGGATACGCGCTGAACCGCTGCCGCTTCCTGATAGACTACGAGCGCGCCATTCCGCGCCTGCGCGAGGCGCAGCGGTGCATCGGCTGCGGCCGATGCGCGCCGCACTGTCCGCAATCAATCGACATACCGGCCATGCTGCGGAAGGTGGACGACCTTGTCGAGAAACTCAGGAGGAACGGCCGTGCGTAAGCTCCGCATCATCCGCGTCGTCCTCGCGACGTTCTTCCTGCTCGCCGTGACGGCATGCTTCCTCGACTTCACCGGCACGGTCGCGAAGTGGTTCGGCTGGACCGTGAAGATCCAGCTGATGCCGGCCGCGCTCGCGCTGAGCCTTGCCGCCGTCGCGATCCTCGGCGTGACGCTTCTCTTCGGACGCATCTACTGCTCGGTCGTGTGCCCGCTCGGCATACTGCAGGACATCGCGTATTTCTTCCGCCGCGTGGCAGGACGGCTTGTCCCAAGCCGCGGCGGCGCGTTGAGGACTGCGCGCCATGCCATGTTGCGCAATGTGTTCCGCTATGCAGTAGCCATCGTGTTCCTTGCAGGCGGTTTCCTCGGCCTGCACTTCACGTGGCTTGAGCCGTACGCGATCTACGGGCGGATGGCTATGGGCCTTGCGGCGCCGCTCGTCAGGCTCGGCAACAACCACCTTGCGGCGTGGGCCGAACGGCACGGCAGCTACGCGTTCCATGTCGTGGAGGTCGTCGCGCCGCCGCTCTGCCTCGTCATCCTATCCGCCGCGCTGCTGGTGCTGATTCTCGCGCTGGCCGTCTGGAAGGGGAGGTTCTGGTGCAACACGGTATGCCCGGTGGGAACAGTGCTGGGTTGCCTATCGAAGGTGTCGCTGCTCAAGCCGAAGATCGATCTTGCGAAGTGCGTGAAGTGCGGAATGTGCGAGAGGGCATGCAAGGCGCAGTCCATCGACATCGGGAGCGGCACGATCGACCGCACGACGTGCGTCGCGTGCTTCAGCTGCGGAGCCGTCTGCAAGAAGGGGGCGCTGACATGGTCGAGGTGAACAGAAGGACATTCCTTTCGGCTGCGGCGACGGCTGCGGCCAGCGTGCTGGCCGATGACGACAAGCTGACTGACGGCGGCTACGCCGAGGTCTCGCAGCCTGGCGTGCCCGTTCGCAAGACGCCGCTGGTGCCTCCTGGGGCGGGAGGGCTTGGCAACTTTGGCCGGAGGTGCGTCGGCTGCCAGCTGTGCGTGGCGCAGTGCCCGAACCAGGTGCTTCGTCCGCTGAAGGCGCGTCATCCGGGCGCGCCGCTTGAGGTGCTTCAGCCCGTGATGGGGTTCGAGCGCGGGTACTGCCGCCCCGAATGCACGGCTTGCGGCGATGTGTGCCCGGCCGGTGCCATCGCTCGCGTCACGCCGCAAGAGAAGAAGAGGCACCATGTCGGCCACGCCGTCTGGAACGGCGAACTGTGCCTTGCGGCGGTAGAGGGGGTCACGTGCCACGCCTGCGAGCGCCACTGCCCTGCGGGAGCGATCAAGCTGGTGCCAACGGTCGCGGCGGACAAGGCGTCGCCGAAGGTGCCTCAGGTCGACGAGGCGAAGTGTATCGGTTGCGGCGCATGCGAGCACCTCTGCCCGGCTCGCCCACTTCCGGCGATCGTGGTGGAAGGCTTCGAGCGGCACCGCATCACGCCTTGAGGTGCTCGCGGCGGTACTGCGCGGGCGTCTGTCGGGCAATTTGGGTTGATACGTTCGTCTTTCGGTAAGAATGAAAATCCATGTTGAGATCAATAGGACGGTCGTTGCGGTGCTGGTCGCGGCGGCGGTTCTCGAGCCTATGTTTAAGCACCGCATATTGATGGCAGCGATTATGCTTGGGGAAGCGGCGCTCTCGCCGCTTCTGGCTGGCAATCTGCTCGAGGAGATTGCCGCGCGCGATGTGGCGGCGGACGCGGCCGTGGCATCCATCCGCACAGTTGACGAGTTGAAGGCGAAGCAGGCGGCGTGGCGCACGTATTGGCTCGACGCGCTGGGCGAAATGCCGGCGCGCGCGCCGCTCAACGCGCGCGTGGTGGGCAGCGCCGAATTTGACGGTTTCCGCCTGGAGAACATCATCTTTGAATCGCAGCCCGGCGTATACGTGACGGCGCATTTGGCGTTGCCTATGCGGCCGCGCGGCAGCGCGGCCCTCCCGCATGGGGAGCCACCACGGGAGGGACGCGCTGCCGCGCGTCCGCCAAATCCCGTTGTGCTGATGCCCCTCGGTCATTCGAACGCGGGCATCCTGAATCCGCGCTACGCTGCCCACCTCGCGATGACGGCACGTGCCGGTTTCGCCGCGTTCGCGTGGGATCCGATTTCGCAGGGCGAGCGCCGCCAGGCGTGCGGCAAGAAATACGACTACACGGACAACTGTTCCACCGAACACACGCGCCTTGGCGCGCGCGGCTGGCTCGTGGGCTGGAACTTCGCGCGTTTCCGCATCTGGGACGCCGTACGTGCCATCGACTACGTGGAATCGCGGCCCGACCTCGACTGTTCAAAACTCGGCATTATGGGCACATCCGGCGGAGGCACTATGAGCGCCTACCTGCAGGCGTTCGATCCGCGCATCAAGGTGGCTTTTCCGAATTGCTATATCTCGTCTTTGCGCGAGGTGATCGGCGCGCGCGGATGCCACGACGCGGAACAGTTCTTCTGGGACATGCTGCCGAACGGGTTCAACCATGCCGCCCTGCTTGCGATGGGACAACCCCGCGTGGCGTTCGCCACGGGCAGCCGGTGGAAGGACTACTTTCCGCACGCGGGGGCGGTCTCCACGTTCACCGTGTTCACCAACATGACGGCGTGTCTTGGTTTCGCTGGACCCTACTGGCATTTCCACTGCGACGGGCCGCACGGTCTGCCGCCGCCTACGCGCGCAGCGCAGGTCGACTGGATGCGCCATTGCATCCAGGGCGCGTCCGTGCCGAACCCGCTCGCCGCCTACCACGCGCTGGGCGGTGTGGCGAACGACGATCCGGCCAACTCGTCGCCGTTGCCGTTCCCTAAGGAGGAATCCTTCTGCACGCCTACGCACCAGGTACGTGACCTGCCGGGATTCCGGAGTGTCTATACGTTGATTGCCGACGAGGCGGTGCGTCTTGCGAAGACGCGCATGCCGCGCACGCGCGACGAACTGCGCGAAATCGTGCGCCGCCGCGCGGGGATACGTCCGCTCGCCGAACTGCCCGCTACGGCGCAGAAACCGTTCGACCATCCGAAGTTCGGCTGGTGGTACTTGCCCGGCGTCTTCGGAACGCGCCGCGAGAACGAGGCGGCAATGCTCGCGACGCTTGGACGGAGCGTGGTGGGGCGCGATGCCGAGAACATCCTTATCGACGCGGCGGCACGCGTGGAGACGAACGGCGGCAAGCCCGTGCCGCTCGTGGCGAAAGGCTGGAACTGCATTGCCGCCGCGCACGCCTATGCCGCCGAGCCGCAGCTCTTTTCGGAAGTGCGCTTTACCGAGCCGCCGCCGTCCTGGACGGAACTGGTCATGAATCCCGATCCGACGTGCGATTCCTACGCGATCGCCGTGTGGGGCGCGCTCAAGGACTACGACTGGCTAGACCTCGTGCCGTCGGGAGCAGTGCACTGTGTCACCGTCACCGACGGCGAGACGTTACCAGGGCAAGGGGTGGAGCGCCTGGCTGACGGCGAGATCAACCCCACATGCGCGTGGCGGTGGCAGAAGAAGCCCATCCGCGTTGAGTTTGACCTCGGCGAGGCGCGCGAGATCGGCGGCGTGCGCCTCACGAGCGGACGTAGCTGGGTGAACTGCGGCGTCAAGACGGCGAGTTTCTACGGCGACGACGGCCAGCCGCTCGGCGAGCACCTCGCCTTCCGCCCCGCCAACACCTACCGCGACAACTACGCCATCTGGAAACCCACCACCTGCCGCCGCGTGACGATGGTGATCGAGGACACCTACGACTTCAAGCCCAACTACTATTCCGGCTACACGCACGCGGCCACGCCCCTCCTGCCCAAGATCTTCGAGACGCCGCCCTACCCCGAGTTCTCCGGCAAGTTCCCCACCGTGCAGATTGCGGAGATGTCGTTCTTCGGCAAGGAGCCGCCGGATGACCTGCCGCTCCCGAACAAGGATGGCGCCATTGCCTATCCCGAAAGCCGCCTCGTGCGCGACTGGCTGTATCAGAGCTGCGCCGTGTCGAACATCTCGCACCTCGCGAACGTGGAGCCCGACACCACCAAGCCCGATCCCATGGGCGAGGATCTCTCGTCTGTCCTGAAAGCGACCGCTTGCGGTCGCGCAGGAGCGCGGCCCTCCCATATGGGGAGCCGCCATCTTGGCGGCTACCTTTCACCTGCCTTTCTTTCCGATCGCGCCGCGCGCCGCCGTGAATTCCTCGCCGCCTTCCGCAAGGACTTCACGCAGTTCATCTACGTGAAGCACATCGTGATGGGCAACTCCATCTTCCACGCCACCGACGACCT
>CAMPAF010000138.1 GCA_946631535.1 uncultured Verrucomicrobiota bacterium | reverse complement strand
AGCATCGCGCCGTTCTTGTCGATCAGCTCGCACGGGATGAAGACGAGGCCCGGCAGACCAGCCTTCGCGCGCGCTACGCACAGCTTCGCCACCTTCGACGGGAATGTGTTCGCGTCAGCGCGGTATTCGATGCCCGCCTCGGTGGTGTTGGACACGACGAACCGCAAATCGGGATTGCGCGCCACCTCCTCCACGGCAGGCCATTCCGAGAGCGCGTTCAGCACGCCCTTCACGCATGTGATCTCGCGGAACAGCTCCACTGGCTTGCCGCCCTCCACGCCGCGCAGGACCGTGTGGTAACGCCCGCCGCGCGCGTTGAGTATCTTCGAGGGCGGGCTAAGCTCGTCGCCGATCGGCTGGACGATCTGCACGGCGGCGCCGAAGCCCGCCTTCTCGTTCATGATGTCCACCATCCAGTCCACGAAGCAGCGCAGGAAGTTCCCTTCGCCGAACTGCAGTACCTTGACCTTCTTTTCCGTAGTCATTATGCTTTTCCTTTCAAGAGGCACACGGCATGGACCTCGATGCCGGCACCTGCGCCGACATCGTCCATGCCCTCGTTGGTCTTCCCTTTCACGGACACGCGCCCGGTCCGTCCGGCGTCCCCCGGCCACAGCAGCTCCGCCATCCTAGCGCGCATCGACTCCACGTGCGGACCGATCCGCGGCCGCTCGCAGATCACCGTCACGTCGATGTTCCCCACCGTCCATCCCGCGGTCCCCACCTCGGCGACGACCGCGGAGAGCAGCTTCGCGGAATCGGCTCCGCGCCAGCGCTCGTCGGTGTCGGGGAAATGCGACCCGATGTCGCCGAGCCCCGCAGCGCCGAGAAGCGCGTCGATGACGGCGTGGATGACGACGTCGGCGTCGGAATGTCCGCGCAGACCCGTCCCGCCGGGGATCTCCACCCCGCCCAACACGAGCCGCCGCCCCGCCTCGAAGCGGTGCGAGTCGTAGCCGAATCCTATGCGCATGTCGCCCATTGCGCGCCATTATACCAAACCCCTCCCCGTCGCAACACCCCTTTATTCCAAACTCGACACTTGCCTGGCGGAGAGGGAGGGATTCGAACCCCCGGACCCTTGCGGGTCAACGGTTTTCAAGACCGCCGCGATCGACCACTCCGCCACCTCTCCTAAAAGGAACATGCGCCCGTCCTGGAACGGACAGGCGCACATTATACCAAAAATTGGCACAGGTGCGGATTACTTCATGCGACCCGTGTAGGCGTCGGCACCAGAGTTGTCGATCTTCGTCTGGAAGAACTTGTCCGCGGCAGCCGCACGGTCATTGTCC
This sequence comes from uncultured Verrucomicrobiota bacterium, assembly GCA_946631535.1. Next base: position 6,352 of record CAMPAF010000138.1, on the reverse strand, counting down.
CACGGACGCGGTCCGCCGCAGAACTGCACAGCCCAGAGCTTCAGCTGGCGCTTGTGCCAGTTGACCATGCAGTTCGTGCCCCAGGCGCCGCCGTGGCCGAACCACTGGTCTTCGCCGTCCGTCTCGGGAGCCGACAGCCCGAGCGAATATCCGCCCATGCCCTTCGGGCGCGACGAGACGGCCAGCAGGTTCTTCACCGTCTCCGCCTTGAGGATGCGCGCTCCGTTCGCGCCAACGCCAAGGTTCATCAGCATCGTGTAGAACTTGAGCTGGTCCTCGGCCGTCGTCCACAGGCCCGCGCCCGCGGAGGAGAACACGCGGTCGTCGCCGTATGGACGCTGCATCGACGGATTGTCGGAACGCCGCTTGGCAGGCGCGCCGCCCTTCACGTCGTACATCTCGACCTGGTGCGCCAGCTGCGCGTCTGACGGCCAGAAACCGGAGTTGCACATGCCGAGCGGATCGAGGACGCGCTCCTTCAGGAACGTCTCCCACCGCTTGCCGGTGATGGCCTCGACGACCGTCGCGCCGATGTCGATGCCAACGTTGGAGTACTGCACCTTCGTGCCAGGCTCGAACAGCAGCGGCTGCGACGCGGCCGTCGCCGCAACGCTCCTGAGCGGCATACGGCGAGACCATCCGCCCATCGCATGGAAATTGGGCAGCTCGAACGGGAAACCGCCTGTGTGGTTCATCACCATGCGGACCGTAAGCGTATTCTTCGCCTTGCGCAACAGCTGGGCATCGCCGTCAGCGTATGACTTCACCCACAGGTTGCCGAACTCCGGCAGATACTTCGAGACGGGATCGTCGAGCTTCAGCTTGCCCTCTTCCACGAGGATGGCGATCGTCACGCCGCAGAAGCCCTTGGTCTGCGAGCATTGCATGTACGGGTCATCGAGCTTGATCGGGCGCTTCGCCGCCGCATCGGCATAGCCGAGGCAGGCCGTCTCCTGCACGCCGTTGTTGTAGAGGATGCTGATCGCGCCAGGCATTTCGCCAGAGGCGACGTACTTCTGGAGCGCATCGCGCACGTAGGTTGTCTTGGACGCCGCAGGCACGGCCGTCACGGAACCGGCGAGCGCCAGGCCCGCCGCCAGCATAACGAGATGTTTGAGTTTCATGCGGATATTATAGCACATCCTGGCGGCGGCGGGCTTCAGCGTTTCGCGTCGAAGCGGATGGACGCGGCGCGGCCGTGCGCGTCGAGGCCCTCCACCTGCGCGAAGGCGGCGATGGTCGGCGCCGTCTCGGCGAGGTCGCCGCGCGTGAACGCCACGAAGCTGTGGCGGCGGCGGAAGTCGTCAGGCGTGAGGCCGTTGAACATGTTCGCGGCGCCGCCCGTGGGCAGCACGTGCGATGGCCCCGCCACGAAATCGCCGGCCGATTCCGGCGTCCATGCGCCGGCGAACACCGCGCCAGCGCTGCGCACGCCCTTCATCAGCCTTGTCGCGTCCTTGCACATGATCTCGAAGTGCTCCGGCGCGAAGCGGTTCACGAGCTCGAGCCCCTCATCCACGGTTGGCGTGACGGCGAAGAGGATGCCGTCGCGGTCGATTACACGCTGGATGAGCGCCTTGCGGGACAGCGTGGCGGTCTGCTCAAAGAGCGCACGCTTCACCTCCTCGGCGAAGTCCTTCGACTGCGTGACGAGCAGGCTCTTCTCCCAGCCGCTGCCGTGCTCGGCCTGGCTAAGGAGATCGGCCGCCACCCACGCTGCGGGCACCGTGCCGTCCGCCAGCACAGCGATCTCGCTCGGACCGGCCACCTGGTCGATGCCCACGTAGCCGTACACCTGGCGCTTCGCCGCCGTGACGTAGGCGTTGCCCGGGCCGACGATCTTCTGGACCTTGCGCACCGTCTTCGTCCCGAACGCCATCAGCCCGATCGCCTGGATGCCGCCCACGCGGTACACCTCCGTGGCGCCAGCCAGCTTGAGCGCATACAGCAGCACCGGATTCGGCGTGCCAGTGGGCCCGGCCGGCGTGCATGCCACGATCTCCCTGACGCCGGCGGCCTTCGCGAGCGTAACGGTCATCACGCTCGTGGATGCGAGCGGCGCGGTGCCGCCCGGCACGTACACGCCAACGCGGTCCATCGGCGAATAGAACTCGCCTGCCGTACCGCCCTTCGGCGTCTTCATCGTCCACGGCGCGCGCAGAGACGCCTTCGAGAAGCGCATCACGCGCGCATGGGCGTCCTTCACCGCGCGCTTCAGCGCGGGCGGCACCTGCGCCTCGGCGGCGGACAGCTCCGCGTCAGTCACGCGAAACCGCTTCGGCGAGAGCTTCGCGCCCTCGAACTTCGCCACGTACCGCGCCACGGCCACGTCGCCCTCAGCGCGTATGGCGGCCAGCACCTCGGCCGCGGCCTTCTCGGCCTCTTCGGGGAACGCGCTCCGCTGCAGGAAACGCGTGACAACCTTGCTTTGTGGCTTCGCCACGGACCAGTCGACTATCTTGATCATTTGCTTTCCTCCGACGAAACCTCGCCCAGCGTCTTCGTGCCGGAAAGGAGCGCAACGACCTGCTGCTGCACCTCCGCCAGGTTCTCCAGGCGCAGACGAGGATCGAGCACGACGAAAGATTCGCCCGTCCTGCGATGCTCGTAGATGCGGATGATCGTGTGGTCTGCCTGCTCGTGCGCGTCGCGCTCGACGAGGATCTTCGAACGCTCCAGCATCACGGCGAGCACGTACACGACGTTCTTCATCGCCGGGTCGTCCAGCGTGATCAGGTGGCGCAGCAGCTCGTCAGCGGTCTCCTTCTTCAGCGGTTCCTTCTTGGCGTCCGGCGGCGGGGGCGCGGCATAGACGCCCTCCCACTGGCTAAACGGCTCCCAGTCCCGCTGCGCGGCATTCCAGCACTCGGGATGGCAGTCCATGCGCTCGTAGCCGTCCGGCAGCTCCTTCAGAACCGAGACGACCGGCGCCTTGTCGACGAGTGGCTTCTCGCATATCGAGCAGATATGCCCTCGCGACCTTATGTTCCATTCTTGCGACATGCGAAGATTATACCATAACTTGCCCTCCGTGGCGAAACCCATGGTTACACAACCAGCGCGAGTTGTGCTATACTGACCGCATGGTTTTCCAGATTCTTCCCTCGCTCCTGGCGGCGGACTACGGTTCGCTCGCCGATGAGATCCGCCGCGCCGAGGCGTCCGGCGCTGACGCCCTGCACATCGACATCATGGACGCCCACTTCGTGCCGAACCTCTCCTTCGGGCCCGACATCGTCGCGCTCTGCCGCCGCGTCGCCCCCGGCTTCTTCCGCCACGTCCACCTGATGCTCACTCGCCCCGACCTCTACCTAGAGCCATTTGCCGCCGCCGGCGCGCAGACGATCCAGATCCATGTGGAGTCCGACTGCGACCTCCACGCCGAGCTTCCACGCATCCGCGCGCTCGGCCTCCGCGCCGCCATCGCGCTCAATCCCGAGACGCCCGCCGAGGCCGTGTTCCCCTACCTCGGCCTCTGCGACGAGGTGCTCGTCATGACCGTCCACCCCGGCTACGGCGGACAGTCCTTCATCTCCGACTGCCTCCCGAAGATATCCCCCATCCGCCGCCGCGCTCCAGACATCGACATCATGGTGGACGGTGGCATCAACGACGAGACCGCTCTCCTCGCCGCGAAGGCCGGCGCCAACCAGCTCGTCGCCGGCAGCTACCTCTTCAAGCAGTCCGACATGGCCGCCGCCGTCGCCGCGCTCCGCAAGGACGGCGCCGCCGCATTCAACAGCCCATGATCCTACTCCACCTCGACATCGACGAGACAGGACAGGCCGCCTTTCGCGCCGACGCGCCGTCGCCGCCAAAAGCGGGAGGGACGCAACTTGTTGCGTCCGCCGGCAGTGGCGCGGTCGCAACAAGTTGCGACCCTCCCAGTTTGCTTCTCGAGGCGGTGCAGTCGGTCGTCTGGTTCACGAACGAGGCGGAACCGACCGGCGATGGCCGCGTCGCCACTTCCACGCGCAACCTCCTGATGTTCCTCTCCGACGTGCGCGGCCGCAAGTTCAAGCGCGGCATCTTCCTCGGCGACGACATCCTCCAGCTGGCGGAGACGTTCCGCGCCGCCGCACGCACGGTCGCCGCCGGCCAGTTCCTGCCCGACCTCGAGGAACGGCCCGACGGCTTCCACGCCGTCTGGCGTCCCATCAACGACCTTAAAGACACTAAAGTCCTTAAAGACCTTAATGACCCTAAAGACCTTAAGGACCCTAAAGACCTTAATGACCCTAAAGACCTTAAGAACCCTAAAGACCTTAAGAACCCTAAAGACCTTAAGAACCCTAAAGACACTAAAGTCCTTAAAGACCTTAAGGACCTCCACGACCTCAAATGCCACCTCCTCGACGCCCTCGCGCGCCGCGCGGGCAGAACGCCGCTGGAAAGCGACACCGGCAGGCACGAGACCGTACACGACGCCTGGCTCGCCGCCTTGCGCAGCGACTCGGGGCTCCTCCATTGGCCTGACGCCGAAGACGCGCGCGACCTGATGCGCCAGCTGAAAACATGGCGCGCGCCGCTCGTCGTCTCCGCCGCCGACCGCGCCGCCCTCACCTTCACGCTCGAGCCTTCCTCATCCGAAGACGCCCCATGGCAACTGACGCTCGCCGCCCCTCCCGCCACGCGTCTCGGGCTAGTCTCGCTCGGGCAGGCCGCCACAGTCTATCCGCCGCTCCGCAACCTGCGCGGCGGCGTCCTAGACCTCACGCGCGCAGAGGCGGAAACGTTCCTGCAGACAGGAGCGGTCACCCTCGCATCCGCCGGCTATTCGGTGGTGCTGCCAGACGGCGTCGTGGGCGAACACGTGTCCGCCGCCGCCGAGCTGGGCGATGCCGAGATCGCCTCTGACGCGCTCGCGCCTGTCCGTGCGCCCATTCCGGCGAAGCTGACCATCCGCGTGGACGGCGAGACGGTCTCGGAGCAGGAGATCGAGTTCCTGCTGGACCAAGGGTCTCCGCTCGTGTTCTTCCGCGACAGGTGGATAGAGGTCGACCGCAACATGCTGCGCGAGGCGTTGCGCGCGCTCCGCGCCACGAAGGCGAAGAAGCTGTCCGTCCGCGAGGCCGTGTCTTTCGCGCTCGGCCTCGGTCGCCTCGGACGCCTGCGCATCGAAGAGGTGAAGGCGCACGGCTGGCTTCGCGGCCTCATCAACGAGCTGCGCGGCGACCAGCGGTTCGCGCTGCTGCCGCCCCCGCCCGGCCTGCGCGGCACGCTGCGCGACTACCAGCAGCGCGGCTTCTCCTGGCTCGCGTTCCTCGCAAAGTGGGGCTTCGGCCCATGCCTCGCAGACGACATGGGCCTCGGCAAGACGGTCCAGGTCATCGCCTTCATACTCCACCTGCGCGAACAGGCTTATCCAATCTCCCAATCCCACAATCCCACAATCAAACCAGCCCTGGTCGTCGCGCCAGTGAGCGTAACCGCCAACTGGGTGAGGGAGTTCAGGAAGTTCGCGCCAGGCCTGAAGGTGCTGCTGCACCAGGGCACAGACCGTTTCCAGGGCGGATCGTTCCAGCGCGCCTGCGCGAAGGCGGACGTGGTGGTGACGGGATACTCGCTCCTCGTCAAGGACTTCCGCCTGTTCTCCGAAGCGAAGTTCGGAGCGCTCGTGCTGGACGAGGCGCAGACGATCAAGAACGCGGACACGCAGGCGGCGCGCGCCGCGCGCGCGCTCGAGGTGCCGGCAAAGGTCGCGCTAACGGGCACGCCGATCGAGAACAGCCCGAACGACCTCTGGTCGCTCGAGGAGTTCCTGAATCCCGGCCTCCTCGGCGAGCGAAAGGATTTCGAGCAGACTTTCACGCGCGCCATACGCGAGGATGCGCGAAGCGGCGCGACAGACCGCCTGAAGCGCATCCTCGAGCCGTTCATGCTGCGCCGCCTGAAGACGGATCCGGGCATCGCCGCCGAACTGGGAGCGAAACGCGAGATACGCGAGTACTGCCAACTCTCCGCCGCCCAGCGGCGGAGGTACGAGGACGCGCTAGCCGCATACCGCGCGGACGTCGCCGCCGACGGAGGCGAGCCCACGCGCGGACGCATGCTCGCGCTTCTCACCGAGCTGAAGCTGGTCTGCGACGGCGACGGCAAGCTCGCGCGCCTCGACGACCTGCTGGCCGACATCTTCGCGAACGAGGAGTCGTGCCTCATCTTCACGCAGTACGCCAAGGTGGGCCGCATGCTGCGCGACCACCTGCGCGAGGAGTTCGGCCGCAACTACCCGTTCCTGCACGGCAGCCTTTCGCCCGCGCAGCGCGAGACCGAGATCGCGGCCTTCAACGCCGACAAGGAGCCGAACGCCTTCATCCTCTCGCTCAAGGCAGGCGGATTCGGACTCAACCTC
>CAMPAF010000137.1 GCA_946631535.1 uncultured Verrucomicrobiota bacterium | reverse complement strand
ATCGGCTCGAGGCCCATCTTGCGCAGGCGCGCGAGCTCGGCGCGGAAGCGGTCGATCTCCCACGACCCTTGGACGGAAAGCTCGGGATGGCTCGCGTACTTGAGCGCCTCGCCGAGGTCGATGACGACGAGGTTCATGCCGGCCTCTGCCATGTGCGCGGTGATGTGCCGCCAGACGCCCTCGTCGAAGCGGAGGTGGTTCTTCTGGCAGACGAGCTCGAGGTCCTCGCCCTTGTACGGGCCCCAGGAGTCGACGGGCTGGTCGCTCCACATGTTCACTCCCATGTGGAACAGTCCGCCCCAGATCTTGCCTTTGGCGATGAAGTTGCTTCCAGTGCTCTTGTTGTCCATGTTTTGTCTCCGTGCGGGGATTATAGCATATCCAGGCATCCTTGCGGGGCGCGATATGGTACAATGTCGGCATGGCTTCGTTACCCAGAAAAGGAAAATGCCGCACGACGTTCGCCGTTGGGGCGCGCGGCAGCATGCTCTCGCGCCTGCAGGCGGAGACAGCGATCGAACTCCTGCGGCGCGAGTTTCCTGGCACCGTCTACCGCCTCACGGCGTTCTCCACGCCGGGCGACCGCGACCTGGCTACGCCCATCGAGCGGAGCGCGCCCGACTTCTTCACGCGCGACCTCGACGACGCCGTGCGCCGCGGCGAGATAGACTTCGCCATCCACTCGGCGAAGGACCTGCCGTCGCCCATGGCCGACGACCTCGATTGGTTCTGGCTGCCGAACCGCGAAGACCCGCGCGATTGCTGGGTGATGAGGGTTGACGGTCGCAGCAAGCTGCGCCCCTCCCGTATGGAGAGCCGCCGTCTCGGCGGCGAACTGCGCCCATCCCGTATCGGAGTATCTAGCGAGCGGCGGGCGGCGTACGCCCGGAAGGCATTCCCGAAGGCGAAGCTGTTGCCGATGCGCGGCGCGGTGGACTCGCGGCTGGAGCAGGTGCGGAGCGGGAAGTTCGACGCCGCGATCATGGCGATGGCCGGCCTGCGGCGCCTCTGCGGCGGCGGGTTGCCGGAAGGCGTGGAAGTGAAGCCGATTTCGCTCGACGAGCTCGCGCCGCCAGAGGCGCAAGGATTCCTGGCCATCGTGTTCAAGGCTGGCGACGAGCGCCTCGTCGCGATGCGGCAGCGGTTCGTGAAGGCAGTGCGCTTCGTGAGCGCGGGCGTGGGCGACGCGGGACTCTGCACCGTCGTCGGCATGCGCGACATCTCTTCCGCCGACATCGTCCTACACGATGCGCTTCTTGGCCATCCTTCGCCTTTCACCATTCACCCTTCGCCTTTCACCTTCGTCGGAAAGAGGTGCGGCGCGCATTCGATGACGCAGGCCGAGATCACTAGGCGCATCTGCGACGAGGCGAGGAAGGGGAGGCGCGTGGTGCGCCTGAAGGGCGGCGATGCCGGGCTGTTCGGCCGGCTCGCGGAAGAGACGGACGCGCTCGCCGCGCTGGGCATGCCGTTCGTCGTGCGGCCGGGGGTGAGCGCGCTCACCGCGGCGACGACCGGCACGGGGATGCTGCTCACGCGGCGCGGCGAGTCGCGCGGGTTCTCGGCGTACACGCCCCGTTCCACGGGCACTGAGATGCCGCAGGTGCTGTTCATGTCGCTGCGCGTAGCCGCGGACGAGGCGAAGCGACTGCGGAAAGAGGGCTGGCCTGCGGATACGCCGTGCGCGTTCGTGTTCGACGCGGCAGGCCCGCGCGAGGAGGTGGTGCAGACCACGCTAGGCAAGGTGAGGTCCGTGACGGACGATGACCGCCCGGGGATCCTTGTCGTTGGCCGGGTGGCGTCGCGTCTCTGGCCGCGCCTCGGCGAGCTTGGCGGACGCCGCGTCCTGCTCACTTGCTCGGAGGCGGTGCAGGAGAAGGCGGCGCGCGCGGTGGAGGACCGCGGCGGCAGGCCGATAAGCTGGCCACTGATCCGCCTGGTGCCCAGGTGGCGTGGCGACGACGCGCTGCCGATGTACGACGGCATCGTGCTGACGTCGCCGTCGGCGGTGCGCATCTTCTTCGAGTCGTGTCCGTGCGACCGGCGCCAGCTGCCGGAGTTCTTCACGTGCGGCGCGGGCACTGACGAGGAGCTGCGGAAGTACGGAGTGTGGAGCGACGTGATGCCTAAGTCGGACTTCTCGGCGGCGGGGCTCATCGAGGAGATACGCGGCATGGACCTGCGCGGGCGGAGGATCCTGCGCCTTAGGAGCGCGAAGGCCGGTCCGGCGGTGGCGCGCGCGCTCAAGCGGGCGGGGGCGCGCGTCGACGACATCGTGCTCTACGACAACGAGTCATGCGCCCCTGACGGCGCCCTGCCGCTGTTCGACGCCGTGTTCTTCGCGTCCGCGTCGGCCGTGGAATCCTTCCTCGCGCGCTACGGCGCCGCCGCGCTGCGCGGGAAGGGCGTGTTCGTGATGGGCGAGCCGACGCGCGCGGCGCTGCCGCCGTCGTGCCGCCGCCGCGCCGAGCGCCTGGCAATCACGTAGCCGCGCAAGAAACAGCGCCAACTTGAGTTCAGACCCCTTGCAAGATCCTTGCAGGGGGTTTCTTTTTGCCTTTGCACTGATTGGCATTGCGCGAATCTGCGAAAATCGGCGCCGAGAAAAAATGAATTTTTTTCAAAAAGGGGGATTGACGGTCGGTGGGGCGATGTGGCATAATGTGTCGCGAAGTGTGGCAGCAGTGTGTCTGCGGCCCGAAAAACTGGAATCGAAATGGCTGTTGAGGATAGAAAAGAAAGGAAAGAAATGGTCGGCGGGCTCGTCGACACTTTCTACCACACCCTCGACCCCAAGAAGCGCCTGACGATTCCGAGCGAGTGGCGTGACGCGATGGGGATGGAAGTGGGGGAAAAGAACGCGCACGAGTACGTATACGTTTTTCCAAACGAATCCGAGGACTGTCTCGACCTCGTTCCCGTTCGCGAGATGCAGAATCTCCTCGCCGATCTTTCCCGCACAGACATCCTCGAGAACGATCCAATAGCGACGGCGCTTGCGCAGAGCGCGCAGATGCTCAAGGTGGACAGCGCCGGCCGCATCCGCATCGGCGACGACCTCCTGTCGTTCGCGGGAATCCGCGGCGACGTGACGCTCATCGGCGCGTACCGCAAGGCGCAGATCTGGGCCGGCGAGAAGAAGCCGAAGACGAAGAAGCTCGACGTTGCCGCATTCCGTGCCGCGCTCGCACGGCGGAAGGAGGCGAAGAAGCAATGACGCACGTGCCGGTACTTCTTCGGGAAACGATCGACGCGCTCGCGATAAAGGCGGGCGGCACGTACGTTGACGGCACGCTCGGCAGAGGCGGCCACGCGCGGGAGATCCTGCTGCGCGCGGGCACGGGCGCGAGGCTCGTCGGCATCGACCGCGACGAGCAGGCGCTGTCGGAAAGCTCCGAATGTCTTGGAGGCGTGCCGGGCGTGAGCATCACGCTGGTGCACGGCTGCCACGGGAACATCGCGAAGATCGTCCGCGACGAGGGGATCGATTCCGTGGACGGCGTGCTCCTCGACCTCGGCGTGTCGAGTCCGCAGCTCGACGAGGCGGAGCGCGGGTTCAGCTTCCGGGCGGACGGTCCGCTCGACATGCGCATGGACAGGTCGCGCGGCGAGACGGCGGCCGACATCGTGGCGACGCGCGGAGAGGAAGAGCTGGCGACGCTGCTGCGCACGCTCGGCGAGGAGCCGGCCGCGCGCAGGATCGCAAAGGCGATAGTGCGCGCGCGCGCGTCTGGGCGCATATCGACGACAGCGCAGCTGGCGGCGCTCGTGGAGAGCACGGTGGGGCGCACCGGACCGCACCATCCCGCGACTCGGACGTTCCAGGCGCTGCGCATGGCGGTGAACGACGAGCTGGGCGAGCTCGAGCGCGCGCTGGAGGGTGGGCTCGGACTGCTGAAGCCGGGCGGCAGGTTCGCGGTGATAACTTTCGAGAGCATCACGGACCGGATTGTGAAGCGGTTCTTTGCCGCGCACGCTGGCCGGATGGTGTCCCTCCAGTCGGGGGGCGAACGGTGGGAGGGCGACCTCCCGAAGGTGAATCTTGTAACACGACGCGCCGTCACGGCGGCGGAGGAAGAGAAATCATGCAATCCACGCTCGCGCAGCGCGAAGCTCCGGGCGGCAGAAAGGACACGGTGATGAGGAAGAACAGAAGGCACGTAAAGAGGTTCTCGCGCTTCAAGTTCGGCGCGACCGGCATCGTCGCGCTCATCGTGACAAGCTTCATATGGCTGATGATCTACTGGATGCTCGACGCGCAGTGCACGTCGATCATGCGGGAGATCGGCAAGGCGGAGAACCAGGTCAAGCTGCTCGACGCCGAATACGGGCGCGAGGACGCCAAGTGGAACGCGATGAAGACGCGCGAGCGCCTTGACGAGAAGATCACGCGCTTCGGGCTGGCGATGCAGAGCCCGCAGCCTGACCAGGTCATAAGGATGATGGCAAACGGCAAGCCGGCCCCTGGCCAGATTGCCGTTGCGCGCGCTCAGGCCAGGGCGCGTACGGGCAACATGGCGTTGGCGGCTCCTCGCGGCAAGCGGCAGACCCGCCGTTGACGCGCCACATGCGGCAAACCACATGACCGGCGCGAATGAAAAGATACGTTTCTACGCCCCTGTGGCGCTGCTCATAGCCGGCGCGATCGGCATCGGCGTGAGGCTCGTCCTCCTCCACCTCAACCTGGTGATGGCGCACTCCAAGCAGCCTAACTACGGCTTCACCAAGAACACGCTAGGCGCAAGGGGGACGATATACTGCTCGATCTACGGCACGAAGGACACGAGCGTGCTGGCCCAGACGAAGACCGTGTGGGACTACCACCTCGACGCGCAGGCCGCCACGAGAGATCCGACCAACCCGAAGAAGCCGATAAGCCCGAAGCTGCGCCGCGAGAAGATGCAGACGCTCTCCGACGTGCTGCAGATCCCTCTCGTGCAGGTGATGGACGCATACGCGAAGCGCATCTCGAGCACCTCCACCAACCTCGCGAAGTATGTCTACCTGGCGACGTCCGACGACGACGGGATCCATGCCGTGCTGTCCGACCCCAAGCGCAGGTTCAACGAGCTGGCTATCGACGAGAAGCAGGTGCGCGTCTATCCTCAGGGCAGGCGGCTCTCGCACGTGCTTGGGTTCGTGAACAGGGACTCCGCCAGCGGCGTGGGCAGCGCCGGCATCGAGCAGGTCTACGAGAGGCTGCTGAAGGGGATGCCGGGCACGGTTCGCGGAACGCGCATCGCGACCGGCGGCGAGGCACGCGTGCGCCGCGAGATCGACGTGGACGCGAGGCCAGGCAACGACGTGTACCTCACCGTGGACCCGAACATCCAGTACGAGGTGGAGCAGGCGCTGCGGGCGGGCGTGGCGTCGAACAAGGCCGAGCGCGCATGGTCGATCGTGCTCTCCGTCAAGACGGGCGCGGTGCTGGCGATGGCGTGTCTGCCAGACTACGATCCGAGCGAGTACAACAAGTCGTCCGCCGCCGAGCGGTTCAACGGCGCCATCTCGGAGAACTACGAGCCGGGCAGCGTGATGAAGACCATCACCGCGTGCGCGGTGCTGAACGAAGGCGTTGCCGGTCCGGACACGATGATGAACACCGCGCAGAACGACCCCAACTACTACAGGCTGCCAGGCGACTTAGGACACAAGTGGGAAGAGAGGATGAGCGTGCGCGAAGCTCTCGTCCACTCTTCCAACATCGTCTTCGGCAAGCTGGGCGTGGATCTGGGGCCGAAGCGCCTGTGGACGTACATGACGGAGTTCGGCCTGGGTCGGCGGACTGGCATCGAGCTGCCGGGCGAAGAGACGGGGCTGCTGCCGAACTGGAAGTCGTGGGACAAGGTGAAGTGGTCGCGCGCGCCGATCGGGCAGGGCGTGGCTGTGACGGCGATACAGCTGGCGAGCGCGTACGCGGCGATCGGCAACGACGGCGAGCTGCTGCGTCCGTTCATCGTGAAGAAGGTCGTGGCGCCGGACGGCTCCGTGCTAAGCGAGCATCCCGAGAAGGAGGTGCTTGGCCATCCGATCAAGGCGGCGACCGCGCGCAAGGTGCGCGAGATGATGCTCGGCGTGGCGAAGAAGGGCGGCACCGCGCGGCGCGCGGCCGTGCAGGGATATTCCGTGGCGGGCAAGACCGGCACGGCGCAGATGAAGGAGGGGCGTGGATACTCGAAGACCGCGTACAACGCGTCGTTCATCGGCATCGTGCCCGCGTCGCGCCCGGAGATCGTCATCCTCGTGACGTACCAGAAGCCGGCGTACTGCCGCTCGCGCAGCGGCTCGGAGGAGCTGGGAGTGCCGATCTTCAACCACCAGGGCGGCATCTGCGCCGCGCCAACGTTCAGCCGCATCGCGAGCAAGGTGCTCAGGTACATGGCCGTGGAGCCGGACATCCCCGAGGAGATCGACCCGGAGCTGTACGAGGACCTTCAGGAGGAGGGGGTGCCATGAGGATATACGGCATCACCGGCACGAACGGCAAGACGACGACGACGTGGATCCTCGACGAGTTCCTGGGCGGCGGCGGATACGTGACCACCGTCGAGGCGTACACGGGGCGCCGCCGCTTCTCCACCGGCTACACAACGCCGCCTTTGCCTGCGCTCAAGGAAATCTTCGTCGAGATGGAGGCGGCGGGCTGCGAGACGTGCGTGATGGAAGTCTCGAGCCACGCCATACACCAGCGCCGCACGGGCGACACCGTCTTTGCAGGCGGCGGCTTCACGAACCTCACGGAGGACCACCTCGACTACCACAAGACGATGGAGGCGTACTTCCAGGTGAAGGCCGACTTCTTCCGTCGGCTGGCGGAGTCGACGCCCGGCGCGCCAGCGGCCGTCTGCGTGGACGGCGAGTACGGCCGGCGTCTCGCCGACATCTGCCGCGGGCTGCCGCTCCGCACGATTGAGTGCGGCCTCTCGGTGGCAGGCGGCATTAATGACCTTAATGACTTTAATGACTTTAAGGACATTAATGACGTTAACGACCTTAAGGACTTTATTGCGGCGAGGTGCCCGCTCGTGGGGCGGTACAACGTGCAGAACGTGCTGGTGGCGGCGGCGCTCGCGCTGGGCGCCGGCGTGCCGCTCGCGGACATCGTGGCGAAGATACCTCTCCTTGCGCCTCGCTGGGGGCGGCTTGAGCGCGTGGCGACGCGGAGCGCTGCCGACGTGTTCGTGGACTACGCGCACACGGACGACGCGCTCGCCAACGTGCTCTCCACCGTGCGGGAGTTCACGAAGGGGAAGGTGTGGGCCGTGTTCGGAGCGGGCGGCGACCGCGACCGCGCGAAGCGTCCGCTCATGGGCGCGGCGGCGGCGGCGCACGCCGACCGCCTCGTCGTGACGAGCGACAACCCGCGCAGCGAGGAGCCGCAGTCCATCATCGGCCAGATCGTGGCGGGCATCCCCGCGGGAACGGACTTCGTCACGGAGCCTGACCGTGCGAAAGCGATCCACTACGCGCTTTCGCTCGCAGAGGCGGGCGATACGGTGGTCGTCTGCGGCAAGGGTCACGAGACCACGCAGACGATCGGCGACAAGGTCATCCATTTCGACGACAGGGAAACATGCGCACAATTCTGACAGCTCTATTTGCAGTCCTGCTTTTTGTCCTCGGCTGCTGGACGCCTGGCGAGATTCAGGAGAACCTGCCGAAGCACCGCAACAAGTTTCCGGCAG
>CAMPAF010000136.1 GCA_946631535.1 uncultured Verrucomicrobiota bacterium | reverse complement strand
CTCTCGAACGGCACGGTGCTCGACCTGAACGGGCACGATCTCGTCACGGAGGACGTCGACTCCGACTACGTCGGCACGACGATCACGAACTCCGCCACGTCGTCGGCCACGCTCTACACCGCCTTCGAGCCGGAGCGGTCGGGCGTGTCGAACCTCTGCGTCGCCGCGCGGATCACGGTGGCCAAGAGCTCCGCGTACGTCTGGACGGGCGCGGGCGGGGACGCGAAGTTCTCGACGCTCGCGAACTGGCGGCGCCTGAGCGGCGCCGTGCCGTCCGTGCCGCCCGCGGCCGGCGACCCGCTTGTCTTCGCTGGCGCGGGCGGGGTCGTCTCCAACGACCTCGCGAACCTCGGGCAGGCCGTCGTCCAGTTCGAGCCGGGCGCGGGCGCGTTCACGATCTGCGGCAATCCGTTCACGGGGATTCCGAACGTGGTCAACGGGTCGTCCAGCGTCCAGACCTTCTCCAACGCCGTGACGTTCGCGGGCACCTACCTCGTCGACAATGCGAACGCCGCCGTCCGCTTCCCCGGCGGCGCGACGGCCACGTACCCCGATCCCTCGCTGCGGAGCGACTTCACCGACGTGCGCCGCCGCACGCTCGACGGCACCTTCACGTTCACCCAGGACTGGACGGTGCCGGGGGCGCCGAACAATGCGTGGGAACGCCCATGGGTCATACCATCCGGAACTTCCGTGACAGGCAAGAAGTTCACCGGCACGCAAGGGAATTATCTGAGCATCCTGCAGATAGAGGCCGGGGGGCGCGCGCACTTCACGACGATGGAGATGGGCTGGAACAAGGGTGACTTCGCGTGCAAGGGCACGCTCGTGATCGACGGGCTGTACGTGCACATCGTCAGCCTAAACGACAGCGGGGTGTCCCGCCTGGGGCGCTCCGGCAGCACCGGCACGCTGCATGCCAACCGGGTCGAGAAGCGCCGGTACGGCCATCTGTGCGAATACGTCACCACGCTCGTCATCGGCTCCGGCGGGCTTCTCTTCACCGACACCTCCTACCAGCCCATGACGTTCGACGCCAACACGACGATCCGCGCGGCGGACGACTTCGGCATCCTCACCGACTTCGCGGGCGACGGAACCGACTTCCACGGCCTGAGCCTGAGCGACCGCACGATCACCATCAATACCGAGGACGAGTCTGGGACCGCGCGCACCGTCACGTTCGGCACGTCCGTGCGTGCGGGCGGCGGCAAGCTGCGCAAGGTCGGCGCGGGCACGCTCGTGATGCAGGACGGCGACCTCGCCTCCAAGACCGGCTTCGTGAAGAAGTACACCGGCGGCACGGTGGTGGAGGAGGGCACGCTCCGCGTGAAGAGCTCCAACCAGCTGGGCACCGGCCTCGTGGAGCTGCGTGCCGGCGCGACGCTGGAGATCGAGGACGGCGTGACGTTCGCAAACGACGCGACGGGCGGCACGTTCCGTGTGAACGGGGCCGTGACCCTCGCCGACGGCGCGAGCTGGCACGCGGGAACCTACGTGTTCGCGGATGGCGCGATCGTCACGGTTGAGCCGCGCACTACGGACGAACGGGTGGTCGCGAAGGGCCTCACGGCGGAAGAGGCCGGCCACTTCACCACCACGGCCGGGCGGCTGGTCCTTTCCGACGACGGCGAGCTTTCCTACGTCGACAGCTTCGTGTGGGTCGGCCCCGACGGCGGCCGGTGGTCGGACGCGGCGAACTGGTCGCACAACGGCACGACAGGCGAATCGGCGCCCGTCTCCACGCCCGGCGCCGTCGTGGAGTTCGCGAACGACGCGGCCCTCTCCGTGACGCTGGACGTGCCGGCGGCGTGCAGCAGCCTCGTGCTCGGCGGCGCGGGCGCGGTGACCGTGGCGAATCCCGACGCGGCGACCACCAACGCGCTCACGCTCTACAGCGTGACGGCCGCAGGCGCGGCCGCGAACCGGTTCGAATGCCGGGTGGAATTCACCGAGGCGTACAACGTGAGCCTGGAAGGCGTGCTGGACTTCGCCGGCGGGGCGACGGCCACGACGCCCGGCGACGACACGTTCGCGAGTGTCCACAACCGCACGTTCACCGGTAACGTCGCGTTCACGAGCGGCTGGAAGTATCCAAGGCAGGCGGATCGCAACTGGCCGCTCGTCGTCACGCCCGGTAGCACGCTGACGGGCACGTCGTATACCGGCGGACAGACGGGCTGGAACCGCATCCTCGACGTCCAGGACGGTGCGACGGCGCGCTTCAACACGTTCGAGATCGGATGGGACCGCGGCTTCATCCTCGTCAACGGCACGCTTGAGGTGGCGAACGACTTCACGATCGTCGCGAGCTGGGCGTTTGACAGAGGAACCAACCACATCGGGTGGAGCAGTGCGGACGCGGGAATCCTGCGCGCGGGCGGGCTGGTCAAGACCGCCGCCGGCGCGACCATCCTCTACGTGCCGCGCTATGAGATCGGCGCGCGCGGCGTACGCAGCCCGGACGGCGCGTATTTCCTCGTGAAGGACAACGCGTCGGCGACCATCGCGGCGACGGCGAACATGGGCTTCGACAAGGGCACGAACCACGCCGATCGTGTCGTGAACGTGGAGGCCGGCGCGACCCTGACCGTCGAGCCCGGCGGCCACACCGTGACAAACATCAATCTGGTCGGCGGCCCCGGCACGCTCGCCGTCACGGGGACCGGCACGGCGACGTACGATGCCGTGGGCGGCCCGGCCGCGATTTCGGTCGGCAGCGACGCCACGCTTCAGATCGGCGCGAACGTGGTCGCCACCAACGCGATGGCGCTGGCGGACGGCGCGACGCTAGTGCTGGGGAGCGGCGCGCAGGCCGGCATAGTCTCGACGCCGGCGGAGGGCGCGGCCGTCGTGCGCACGGCTGGAGGCACATATTCCGCCGCCATGGTCGTGACGCTGGGCAAGCTCGCGCCGACAGCCAACGTGAGGAACCTCACGCTCGACCCTGTGGGAATTACGCTCCCGAAGGGCTTCGACGCGCGCCTGAAACGGTCGGGCGACAACCTCGTCCTGCGCGTCGACAAGCTCGGCGCCACCTTCATCATCCGCTAGTTTTTGATATACTTTCCGCATGAAAGCAAGATCGTTTAAAGCCGCCGTCTCGCTGACGGCAGCAGTGGCGTGCAGTTTCGCCGCATCAGCGGTCAAAGTGGACGTGGCGGTGTCGAAGCCGGGGCACGAGGTGCCGGCGTCGCTCTGGGGCATCTTTCTGGAGGACATCGCGTTCTCCGTGGACGGTTGCCTCTATCCCGAGCTTGTGTGGAATCGGGGCTTCGAGTTCCGTCCTGCGCCGAGCGACGACGGGTTCGAGAAGCGGCTGAAGGGTCCGACCGATTTGGGCATCCCTGGCTGGACGGCGGACTGCCGCCGCACGGGGATGGGGCGCTTCACGCTCCAGTACGCGAAGCCGCTCAGGGCGGACACGCCCGCCTATCTGCGCATCGAGGCGTTCGCGCCGTTCGCGGGCGTGCGCAACACTGGTCCGATGGGCGAGATGGACGTGAAGGGCGGCGTGCCGCTCAGCCTCTCGCTCTACGCGCGCGGCGACGTGCCGCTCATCGTGCGCGTGGAATCGGCGGACAACAAGATCCTCTGCGAGAAGCATTTCCATCCGAAGGAGACATGGCGGAAGTTCGCCGCCACCGTCACGCCGAAGGCGTCTGCGAAGAAGGCGCACCTGCTGATTCTCGCCGCGAAGGCGGGCACGGCGGAGATCGACTACGTGAGCCTCATGCCGGCGAAGACGTTCAAGGGACACGGCCTCCGGGAGGACATCGCGCAGCTGATCGCCGACCTCAAGCCCGCCAACTTCCGTTTCCCCGGCGGGTGCATGCTGGAGAGCTGCGACTATGCGGGGTGGTTCGACTGGAAGCGCACCGTGGGCGCTCCCGAGACGCGCCAACCGCTCTGGAACATCTGGGGCTACTACCAGAACGTGGGCCTTGGTTTCTACGAGTACTTCGTCTTCTGCGAGGACATCGGCGCTGAGCCGCTCCCCGTCTTCATCGGCGGGCGCACGTGCCAGTTCCGCAACTCGAAGCTCTTCCCGAAGGAGAACCTCGGCTGGCTCGTCACGAACATGCTCGACGCGGTGGAGTTCATCCGCGGTCCCACGAACACGACGTGGGGCGCGCTCCGCGCGAAGATGGGGCACCCCGCGCCGTTCCCGCTCAAGACAATCGGCATCGGCAACGAGAACTGGGGCAAGGAGTACTACTCGCGCTTCTACCCGCTCGCGGCCGGCGTGAAGGCCGTGCATCCCGACCTCAAGGTGATCGCCGCCATCGACCCGCACGTGATCCGCGACCCGCCGCGCGGCAAGGAGAGCTGGGCCGAGATCCGGAAGGGCGAGGTGGACTTCGCGGACGAACACATGTACGCCTCGCCGAGCTACTGGCTCAACCATGCGGACCGCTACGACTCCTATCCGCGCGACCACGTGCCGGTGTACATCGGCGAGTGGGGTACGCGCGACATCCGACCCGACTGGATCGACGGACTCTACGTGTCGCTCGCCGAGGCGGCGTTCCGCATCGGCATCGAGAAGAACAGCGACGTGGTGAAGATGGTGGCCTATGCGCCGCTCGCGCGCCGGCGGGGCGCGCCGCGCGACGGGTTCTCGCTCCTCGACGTGACGACGGACGCCGTCTGCGGCAACCCCACCTACTACGCGGAGAAGATGTTCACGCACAACCGCCCCGACCGCGTCGTGCCCGTTACCTACCCGAAGCTGACTACGCGCCAGCCGGCCGGCTGGGACCGCGAGAAGGGGCCGTTCAATCCGAAGGCTGAGGCGATCGACGTGACGTCGTTCCACGCTGGCGCGGGGCTTGCGGGCGACGAGCTCGTGGTGAAGCTCGTGAACGCCGCGCCAGAGGCGTGTCCCGTGACGCTCACGTTCGACGTGCCGATTCCCGCCGGAAAGGTGGCGCGCGAGATGATGTGCGGCGAGCCGGGCGCGAAGAACACGCCCGAGGAGCCGAAGCGCGTCGTGCCTAGGAAGGACGAACTGCTCTTCACCGGCGGCAAGACCATGGAGCTGCACCTGCCGCCGTTCTCGTTCTGCGTGCTGCGAATTTGCAAGGAGATAAAATGATGAAAGAAACCATAATGGTTCTGGCGTGCGGTTGCGCGCTTGCCGCCTCGGCGGCAAATGGGGCCGTGTTCGGCAACCCCGTGAAGGTGGAGGGGACAGAGTCCAAGATGATGGCGGTGTGTCTGGACGGCAATCGTCTCTATGTGGGCGGCGGACCTGACTTCTACGTGTTCGACGTATCGGAGCCGCTCAGGCCGAAGATGCTGGGGCACATTGACGGTCTGGCCTACGTGCGGCAGATCGCGGTGCGCAACGGCATGGCGTACGTCTCCGCGCGCGAGGCGGGGCTGTGGATCATCGACGCCACCGACCCCGCGCATCCGCGCGTCCGCTCACGCTTCGACTGCTGCGAGCTCGCGACCGGCGTGGACGTGGCGGGCGACGTGGTTTTCCTCGGCCAGCGGCAGAACGGCGTGGAGTTCATCGATGTCTCCGATCCCGACAATCCCGCGCACATCGCCATGCGCAAGACGGACGAGTCGCAGAGCGTGAAGTACCGCGACGGCTACGTCTATTCCGGTGACTGGGGTTCGGGAAAGCTCACCGTGTTCGACGCGCGCGACATGAAGAACATCCGGCAGGTGGCTTACGAGGATCTCTGGGGATATGGCGACGGCGTGTGGTTGAAGGGGAAGTACCTCTACGCCGCCACCGGGCACCACGCGAAGCATCGCGACCCCGCGACGCTGCCGTTCAATGGCGTAGACTCGGAGACGCTGCGTCTCTACGGCGGGGCGGGACGCGGGGCGGGATGCGGACACGGCCTCGACATCTTCGACGTGTCCGACCCCACGCATCCGAAGCGTGTGGGGCGCGCGGACTACCCGCCCATGTACGAGCGCGGACTTGACATGTGGACCCCGCGCACGAGCGCGAACTCGGACATCGTGTTCTGCGCAGCCACGCACAACGGCCTCTTCGCCGTCGACTGCTCCAACCCCGCGGCTCCGAAGGTGGCGGACCGCTGGACGTCGCCGGAGGCTGGTCAATCAGGAAAGCCCAGCTGCTGCATCGGCTCCGTGGCCGTGGGCAACGGATGCGTGTACGTGGCCGGAATGGGCTGCGGGCTCGTTGTGCTGCCCGCGAAGTGTGCGGCGCAGGAGACGTTCGACCAGGGCGTGTTGCCCGCGAACGCCTCGTTCCGCGAGCCGTATCCCACGGACGAGAAGGAGTTCTGGGTGTGGAAGCCGTCCAAGCCCGGCCAGGCGCGCGCCGTGGCGGTGGCAGGCGATGTGGTGTACGCGGCCTGCGGCGACGCGGGGCTGCATGTGCTGAAGGTGAAGCCGGAAGGGGGCTTCGAGAAGATCGGCGAGCTGGCCGGGCGTCCGCGCGTCTTCGACGTGCAGGTGGACGGCAAGCGCCTCTACACGGCGGAGGGGCTGGCCGGCTTCGGGTTCTACGAGCTGGACGGCCCGACCGGTTTCCGCGAGATCGGCCGCCTGCCGCAAATCGGCCCCGCCCACAACGTGGCTCTCTGCGTGTGGATTGCGAACCGCGACCATCTGGTGCTGTCCTCGCGCAACGGCGGGAGCCGTCTGTTCGACATCTCCGACATCGCGCATCCGAAGGACCTCTGCCGCTTCGGGAAGTGTCCTGGCTGGGACAAGTACATGATGGACGCGCCTATCGGCGGTGGTCAGTACATCGCGTACAACAGCGCGAACAACAACATCACGTGGATCGATCTCCTCGCGCGTCCGAAAGCGTGTGTCTCGACCATCACGAAGTACAACTACATCTCGCTGAGCAACGGCATCTGCCGGTTCGACGACAGCCGGGCGCTCGCGACGAAGGGACCGGGTTACATGTTCATCGCGCCGAACCAGGGCGATCCGCCCGACCATTCGCGCTGGAATGTGAAGCCGTTGCCAGGGCCCCAGATGAGCGGCATCCCGCGCAAGGACCCGAACGGCACGCTTGTGGTTAAGACGTGCCGCATCAAGCGCGAGGTGGCGCTCTACGACTTCGCCGACCCTGAGAAGCCTTTGTTCCTGAAACACTGGAAGGTGTCCGGCAATCCCGACATCGCCGCCTTCCACAAGGGGAAGGTCATCATCCCCTGCGGGCACCAGGGCGTGCTGCTGCAGAAATAGCCAACAAGTCGGGAGTGTCAAAGTGATGTCGAAATTCCTTGCGGGTCTGTGTCTCGCCGTTTGCGCACAGGGCGCAGCGCCTGCCGCGACCAAGCTGCCGTCCGTGCCGTCCAACCTCGATTTCGAGGAGGGCGCCCGGCACTGGCGCGTTCCCCGGACGAAGTGGCGCGTGGAGGACGGCGCAGGGCGGGGCGGCTCGAAGGGCATGGTAGGCGAGAATTACGATCCGCGATCCTACTCTTTCCCGGGGCAGCGCATCGCCCTCGAGGGCGGCGCCGTGTACCGGTTCGGGTGTTGGGTGAAGGCGGGCAAGGTCGTGAAGAACGGAAAGACGATCCTGCCCTCTGTCTCGTTGGACTGGTCGGACGCCAACGGCAAATGGCTCTCCGCCGCGTATGCGTATCCCGTGGCCAGCAACGAGCCCAATACGGACGGTTGGGTCCGCTACGAGGGCTTGACCTCGCCCCTGCCTGATGAAGCGGTGAGCGGGACGTTGCTCTGCTTCCTGACGCGGGGCGCCACCGGCA
>CAMPAF010000135.1 GCA_946631535.1 uncultured Verrucomicrobiota bacterium | reverse complement strand
GCACGTCCGTCACGCCCGTCTCGCAGTTCTACGCGCAGCAGGCGATCCAGAACGTCATGTTCGGCAAGTTCAAGAAGTTCGCGCCCGGCTACGCCAAGATGGTGCTCGGCTACTTCGGCAAGACCCCCGTTCCGCCGGATCCCGAGATCGTCAAGAAGGCGAGCGAGTTCATGGCGTCGAGCGACCTCAACAAGGCGTACTCCGAGCCCACCACGAAGACGGTGCTCGAGATGAACGACGCCGACCCGAAGAAGGGCGGGGCGGTCGCGAAGAAGATGCTCGAGGACGCGGGCCTTCCGGTCACCGACGAGAACATCTTCATCGCCGCCTCCTGCAAGGAGAAGGGCATTCTCTTCCTCAAGGACCCCTCGAAGGCGCCTATGGGCTGCCGCTTCGCCGAGGCTGCGAAGCCTGCCGCCGGCAAGGGCGGTCCCGTTACGGTGACGATCAACGGCAAGGCCTACGGCGTCGAGATCAAGGGCGACGGCAAGGCCGTGGTGAACGGCAAGGAAGTCGCGTTCAAGGCCGAGGCGGGCCTCAAGGCCGCCGCTCCTGCGGCTGGCGGAGCGGCTCCGGCCGGCGGAACTGAAGTCAAGGCCCCCGTTCCCGGAACGGTCCTCCGCGTGACCGCGCAGAGCGGCTCGTCCGTCTCCAAGGGCGACGAGATCCTCGTGATGGACGTCATGAAGATGGAGACGCCCGTGACTGCGCCGTGCGACGGCACCGTCACGGTGAACGTGAACGCCACCGACAAGGTCGCGACCGGCGACGTGCTGGCGGTGATCGGGTGACGTCAGGAGGGTGCGCCGCATGTTCCTTGGCCCTTGGCAGATACTGGTGCTTCTCGTCGCGCTGACCGGAGCGCTTCTCGTCGCGGGGCTGGTGCTCTTTGTGGCGCACAAGGCCGGTCAACTGAATCCGACGGCAATCGACAAAACAGAAGGAGAAAAATGAAACGCTTTTTGTTGGCCTTAATAGTTGCCGCCTGCGCATTCGCCGTGCAGGCCGGAGAGGGCGAAGGCGAGACGCTTGCGCCCTGGAAGCAGACGCGCAACCGCGTGCTTGAGCTCCGCAACGACCTGGGCGTGTCCGGCTTCATGAAGAAGGAGGCTCCGGCGTACCTCACGGGCAACTTCGCCGAGGCGGACCGCGTGTCCGTGAACAGCATGCAGGGCAAGGACCCGCACGATCCGGAGAGCGGCTACAAGACGCCCAACGGCTACGTGAACAAGGAAGGCAAGTGGGTCGGCGGCTATTTCGACGACACCGGCGCCTTCGTCGCGGGGCATGAAGTGAAGGTGCTCGGCGGGATGCCGTACGGCGTCGGCCAGCTGATCATGATTCCGATCTGCATCGTGCTCATGTACCTCGCCATCGTGAAGGGCTTCGAGCCGTTGCTGCTGCTGCCGATCGGCTTCGGCGGACTTCTCGCCAACTGCCCGCTCGCGGGCGTGACGGCTCCGGCGATGATGCACGACGGCGTCGTGAGCTTCCTCGCGTCGGGCATCCCGGTGATGCAGGGCGGCATCATCGAGCCCGGCGGCTTCCTCTACTACTTCTTCAGGTTCGGCATCGACACGGGTGTCTTCCCGATCATGATCTTCATGGGCGTTGGCGCGATGACGGACTTCGGCCCTCTGATCGCCAACCCGCGCACGGCGCTGCTCGGCGCCGCCGCGCAGTTCGGCATCTTCTTCGCGCTCTTCGGCGCGCTCGGGCTCTGCTCGGTGTTCGGCAACGACTTCTTCGGCGCGTGCGGGCCGCTCAAGGCCGCGGCGTCGATCGGCATCATCGGCGGCGCAGACGGCCCGACCGCGATCTGGCTCACCTCGCGCCTCGCGCCGGAGCTGCTGGGCGCGATCGCCGTGGCGGCTTACAGCTACATGGCGCTCGTCCCGATCATCCAGCCGCCGATCATGAAGGCCCTCACCACGAAGAAGGAGCGCCTCATCAAGATGCCGCCGCTCCGTCCCGTGACGAAGATCGAGAAGGTCTGCTTCCCGCTCATCGTGCTGCTCCTCTGCGCCTTGCTGCTCCCCTCGGCCGTGCCGCTGATCGGCGCACTGATGCTCGGCAACCTCGCGAAGGAGGTCGGGCCGTCCGTGAGCCGCATCGCCGACACGATGTCCAACGCGCTCATCAACATCGTCACGATCATGCTCGGCCTCTCGGTCGGCTCCAAGCTCGCGTGCGAGAAGTTCCTCTCCGCGACGACGCTCGGCATCCTTGCGCTCGGCCTCTGCGCCTTCTGCGTGGGCACAGCCGCCGGCGTTCTGATGGCGAAGCTCATGAACGTGTTCTCGAAGACGAAGGTCAACCCGCTCATCGGCTCGGCTGGCGTCTCCGCCGTGCCTATGGCCGCGCGCGTCTCCAACAAGGTGTCGCTTTCCGAGGACCCCACGAACTTCATCCTCATGCAGGCGATGGGCCCGAACGTCTCGGGCGTCATCGGCTCGGCTGTCGTCGCCGGCGTTCTCTATACGCTTTGCTCCAACTAATAACAGTTGCGCGCCAACTGGGAATTTGGTAGAATTAAACCATGAAACTCAAGAAATCATCTGTTCCGTCCGGTGGCGCCGCGATTGCGGAGCGCTATCGTCTTGACGGCGACCCCAATGCGTCGAAGGCAGCTGCGGCGCCCTCTAAGGCTGCCGCCACTACAGTGTTCGTGTTCGGCCTGATCGCCTTCGGCATCATGGTCGCGATCACGGGCATGATGTACGTGAACTGGTCGCTGATATCGCTGCAGTGAAGTCGATGCGCGACGTGATGAAGTCGCCTCGCGCCGCCGATGCGGTGGCGCGTGCGCTTGAGGAGGACGTGGGGTCTGGAGACGCCACGTCCCTCGCGCTAGTCGACCCCGGCGCTGTTGGCGTCGGGGCGATTTATTCCCGCGTTCCGTGCGTAGTCGCCGGAGCAACCGTTGCGCGCGCCGTGATGAAGGCCGTGGACCCGAAGCTCAAGGTGAAGATCCTCCGTGCCGACGGCTCCTGCGTGAAGCCGGGCGAGGAGATCCTCACCTTCACCGGGCGGGCCATATCTATTCTCACCGCCGAGCGCGTGGCGCTCAACTTCATGCAGCGCATGTGCGCCACGGCCACTCTGGCCAAGAAGTTCGTCGACGCGACGAAGCGCTGGCACACGCTCATCCTCGACACGCGCAAGACCACCCCGGGTCTCCGCGTGTTCGAGAAGTACGCAGTCACGTGCGGCGGCGGGACGAACCACCGCTTCGGGCTCTACGACCGCATACTCATGAAGGACAACCACCGCCGCCTCTGGCGCGGGGGGAATCCGGACGAGCTCGACCAGGCTGTCCTTGCGGCGCGCAAGGCGTTTCCGAAGCTCGAGGTGGAGATCGAGGTCGAGTCGATCCGCGAGTGCAAGAGCGCGCTCAAGGCGAAGCCGGAGTGGATCATGCTCGACAACATGAGCTGCGCCGACATGCGCAAGTGCGTGAAGCTCTGCAGGGGGATTTCCAAGACAGAGGCGTCCGGAGGAATCACGCTCGACCGCGCGAAGGAGGTCGCGGCCACTGGAGTCACCGCCATATCGCTCGGATGCCTGACGCACTCAGCTCCCTCGATCGACCTCACGCTCGAGTGGAGCGAGAAGAAGAAGGGGAAGCGCGCGAGGTGAAGCTTGCGGTCATAGACGTAGGCAACACTAGCACGGCCGTTGGAGTCTGGTCCAACGGCCGCGTTTCTCATGTCACCCACCACGACGGGGGATTTTCGTCTGCGTCCGCGGCACTGCGCGAGATCGTCGCATCGCGTTCCGTCGCGGCCGTGGCGTACCTCAGCGTGGTCCCGAAGGCCGATCCCGGATGGCGCAGGTTCGTCGAGAAGTCGCTGCGCGCGCCGTTTGTGCGCATCACCCACAGGATGCTCGGCGGCTGCGGGATCACTCTCGACTACCCTGCGCCGGAGACAATCGGAGCGGACCGTCTTGCGGACGCGGCCGCGGCGGTAGACCGCTATGGCGCGCCTGTCATAGTGTGCGACTTCGGCACCGCGTTCACCGCCGCAGCCATAACGGCCGACCGCGTGTGGCGCGGCGGCGTGATCGCGCCCGGGTTCCCGCTTATGCGCGACTACCTCTTTGAGCGCACAGCCAAGCTGCCCCGCATGGAGCTCGGCGGGAAGTGCCCCAGGATCGGCAGGTCCACCGAGGAGGCCATGCGCTTCGGCGCGATCGTCGGATACCGCGGCATGGTGCGCGAGATAGTGCGCACGCTCTCCATGAACTTCAAGACCGACTTCAGGCTCGTTGCGACCGGCGGCTTCGCCAAGTGGGCGCTGAAGGACTCCGGGATGGAATTCGTCATAGACCCCACGCTCACGCTGCACGGCGCGGGCTTCATTGCAGGGCGTCAAATTTCGTGATTTTCCCCCTTGCGCGGCAAGGGGGGATTTGATAGACTATCCCGCATGGGACAGCAACTTAGAATTCGTGCCAAGAGAGCGGCGCGCCTAGCACGCAGCAAGCGTCGTCAGGCGAAGCTCCTCGCGGCCAAGAAAGCGAAGTGATTTCTCTTTGCCCGTGTCCACAAAGGGTGGATGCGGCGTGCAAGGTGGGATGGCCGAGTGGTTAGGTCCGGGACTGCAAATCCTGTTACAGCGGTTCAATTCCGCTTCCCACCTCCATTAAATGGCGAACGCCGGTCGATGACCGGCGTTTCCTTTTTTCCGCGTTTTGTCTCGTTTCGCCTTGATTTCAGCCCCGTTTTTTGGTACATTCCGCCCATTAACTAAGGATAAAACGAAAAGAAAGCGAAAAGAATGAAGACGGAAAGCAAGAAGTACGTGTACTTCTTCGGTGCTGGAAAGACCGAAGGCAATGCAAACATGCGCGAGCTGCTGGGCGGCAAGGGCGCGAACCTCGCGGAGATGGCGGGACTCGGGCTTCCGGTGCCGCAGGGCTTCACGATCACGACCGAGGCCTGCACGCGCTACTACGACGACGGCAAGAAGATCGGCTCCGACATCCAGAAGCAGGTGATGGAGTACATCGACAAGCTCGAGAAGAGCTGCGGCAAGAAGTTCGGCGACAAGAAGAACCCGCTTCTCGTGTCCGTGCGCTCCGGCGCCCGTGCGTCGATGCCCGGCATGATGGACACGATCCTCAACCTCGGCCTCAACGAGACGGTTGTCGAGTCGCTCGCGAAGCAGACGAAGAACCCGCGCTGGGCGTGGGACTGCTACCGCCGCTTCATCCAGATGTTCTCCGACGTCGTGATGGAGGTTGGCAAGAAGTACTTCGAGAAGCTCATCGACGACATGAAGGCCAAGAAGCGCGTCAAGAACGACGTCGACCTCACGGCTGCCGACCTCAAGGCGCTCGCGGGCCAGTTCAAGGCCGAGTACAAGGCGAAGATCGGCAAGGACTTCCCGACCGACGCGAAGGAGCAGCTCTTCGAGGCGATCAAGGCCGTGTTCCGCAGCTGGGACAACCCGCGCGCGAACGTCTACCGCCGCGACAACGACATCCCGTACAGCTGGGGCACCGCGGTCAACGTTCAGATGATGGCGTTCGGCAACCTCAACGACCAGTCCGGCACGGGCGTCGCCTTCACGCGCGACCCTGCGACGGGCGAGAAGAAGCTGATGGGCGAGTTCCTCATGAACGCCCAGGGCGAAGACGTGGTGGCGGGCGTGCGCACCCCGATGCCGATCGCGAAGATGGCCGAGGTGATGCCCAAGGTGTTCAAGCAGTTCCAGAAGATCTGCGAGACGCTCGAGGAGCACTACCGCGACATGCAGGACATGGAGTTCACGATCGAGAACCAGAAGCTCTTCATGCTCCAGACGCGCAACGGCAAGCGCACGGCGCGCGCGGCGCTCAAGATCGCGTGCGACCTCGTTGACGAGGGTATGCGCACCGAGAAGGAAGCCGTGCTCATGATCGAGCCGCGCAACCTCGACACGCTCCTCCACCCGCAGTTCGACGCCGCCTCCCTGAAGCGCGGCAAGGTGATGGGCCGCGGCCTCCCCGCCTCGCCGGGCGCCGCGTGCGGCAAGATCGTCTTCTCGGCCGACGACGCCAAGGCGTGGAAGAAGCGCGGCGAGAAGGTGGTGCTCGTGCGCCTTGAGACCAGCCCCGAGGACATCGAGGGCATGAAGTCCGCGCAGGGCATCCTCACCGTCCGCGGCGGCATGACCAGCCACGCGGCCGTCGTCGCCCGCGGCATGGGCACCTGCTGCGTCTCCGGCTGCCAGGAGATCGCGATGGACGAGGAGAACAAGAAGTTCACCCTCAACGGCAAGACCTTCCACGAGGGCGACTGGCTCTCGATCGACGGCTCGACCGGCAACATCTACGACGGCGTCATCACCACCGTCGACGCCAGGATCGCCGGCGAGTTCGGCCGCATCATGTCGTGGGCCGACAAGTTCCGCCGCCTCAAGGTGCGCACCAACGCCGACACGCCGCGCGACGCGAAGAAGGCTCGCGAGCTCGGCGCCGAGGGCATCGGTCTCTGCCGCACGGAGCACATGTTCTTCGAGGCCGACCGCATCGCGGCGTTCCGCGAGATGATCTGCGCCGACACGGTCGAGGAGCGCGAAATCGCGCTCTCCAAGATCCTGCCCTACCAGCAGGACGACTTCGAGCAGCTCTTCGAGGCCCTCGAGGGCAAGCCGGTTACGATCCGCTTCCTCGACCCGCCGCTGCACGAGTTCGTGCCGCACAGCGAGGACGAGATCAAGCTGCTCGCGAAGGCGCAGCACAAGACCGTCGCCGAGATCGAGGATCTCATCGACTCCCTCCACGAGTTCAACCCGATGATGGGCCACCGCGGCTGCCGTCTCTGCGTCACCTACCCGGAGATCGCGCGCATGCAGACCACGGCCGTCATCCGCGCCGCGGTCAAGGTCCAGAAGTCGCACCCGACGTGGACCGTCAAGCCCGAGATCATGATCCCGCTCACGGGCGACGCCAAGGAGCTCAGGTTCGTCAAGGAGATCGTCGTCAAGACGGCGAACGAGGAAATCGCGCACGCCGACGTCAACATCGCCTACAAGGTGGGCACGATGATCGAGATCCCGCGCGCGGCGCTGATCGCCGACGAGCTCGCGAAGGAGGCGCAGTTCTTCTGCTTCGGCACGAACGACCTCACGCAGATGACCTACGGCTTCTCGCGCGACGACTCGGGCAAGTTCCTCAACGCCTACTACGACAAGAAGATCTTCGAGAACGACCCGTTCGCGAAGCTCGACCAGGTCGGCGTCGGCAAGCTGATGAAGATGGCCATCGAGCTCGGCAAGGGCGTCCGCCCCACGCTCCACTGCGGCATCTGCGGCGAACACGGCGGCGACCCGACCTCGGTGGAGTTCTGCCACCAGATCGGTCTCGACTACGTCTCCTGCTCGCCGTACCGCGTGCCGATCGCCCGCCTCGCGGCGGCGCAGGCGGCGCTGCGCAAGTAGTCCGCCGCTTCCGCGTCCCGCCCCGCCGCCCTTGCGCGGCCGGGCGGGAAATGGTATACTACGCAACCTATTTAGAAGGGAAACCAGCAAAAATGAAGAGCGACATCCATCCGAAGTACGAAGACGCCACCATCACCTGCGCGTGCGGCAAGGTGTTCCATACCCGCTCCACCAAGAAGGAGATGACGGTCAACACCTGCTCGGCGTGCCACCCCTACTTCACCGGCGCGAAGACGATGGTCGACACCGAAGGCCGCGTCGACTCGTTCAAGAAGCGCTACGCGAAGTTCG